>NZ_CEZBFX010000115.1:0-15445 GCF_982964205.1 Roseofilum sp.
TTGATACTCTATTTTATTCTATCTTCATTCTCGGAGAGTGACAGAAGAGGGATAAGGCATCAAAGGTCAACTGTTCCGGTCAGTCTGCATAGACTTAGACCTTAGATTAAGCACGATTCTACTATAGCAGAGTGAATAAAAACTGGGATTTTCATTTAGGTAGAAATTCGGGCAAGGGAGCGCTCTCAGGTGGGGATTGATTCAGATATTGAGACATTACCCAGTATCCAGCATAGGCAGGAATCATCAGGGCGAGAAGGAAGGCAAGGGTGGCGAACCAAATTTTGGAGTTACCGGACGATCCATAATGACATCGATAGGGGTCAAAGGAGAGGGTTTCTGGGCGAATTTTCTGTCGAGCAGCGATCGCTCGCCGAAATCTGACTCGGCGATCGTCAAGTTTTTCTAACAAAATCCAACCGGCTTGGGATTCTTCACGACAAAGTTGATGCAATATAGTTGGATTGCGAAATAAATCACTATTGGCTCGCACAATCTTGAATTCCCATCCGCGTGCTTTGGTTGAACCATTCTGATTCCCTTGTCCTTCTGTACCAAAGTGTTCTTTGGGTTCGTAATGGGTCAAAACTTCTTCCTCCTCCTCATTCCGTTTCTGGATTTCGATATAACTGCGATGAATACTATTGCCCATCATCAGCAATTGACATCCCAAGCTACTGAAAAATAAACTACTAATAACTAATTCGAGCATATAGCGCTTCGCGTGGTAATGGGTAATGGATAATGGTCACTCGTTAAGGTTCTAAGCATAGGGTCAAGGAGGGAGAAGGCAATAGGCACGAATAGCAATAGTTCCCATTTTTAACGCTTAGAGGAATCGCGATTAACGAGATAACCTTCAATTAATATATCGCTGCCTAAAGATTGATACTGAATATCAGTTAGATTTAGAGCTTCAGTCATTTGGGTTAATCTTAAATCGCCCACGGGAGAAGGAGCGCGATCGCCCCCAATAATTTTGGGTGCAATAAAAGCATAAACTTTCTGCACCATTCCAGAAGCGATCGCCTGCGCTCCCAGTTGTCCTCCACATTCCCATAACACCGATAAAAATCCCCGTTGATATCCATATTCCATAACAGCTCTGGGAGTCAGTTGGGGAAATTCCACCACTTCAACCCCCTGGTTGCCAAGCTCCGTCTGCAATTGGGGATTAGCACCTTGCTCCGTTAACACCACGGTTGGTGCAACCAACTCCCACAATTGCGCCGATCGGGGTAAATTCAAAGAACGACTCATCACCATCCGCACCGGGTTGCGATCCACGACTCCATGGGTAGTTAATTGGGGATTATCTTTTCTTACTGTATTCCCTCCCACAATCACTGCATCACAAGTCCCTCGCAACTGATGTACCCACCGCCTAGAGACTTCTCCAGTAATCCATTGGCTATGACCTGTGGTTGTAGCGATTTTTCCGTCTAATGTCATAGCATACTTAAAAATACCCCAAGGGAGTTGATGGCGGATACGATGAATAAATGCTTCATTAAGCTGCTGACACGCTTTTTCTTCTACCCCCACCTTAACCTCGATTCCCGCGTCTCTGAGCCGTTGAATACCTCCACCAGATACCCTCGGATCGGGGTCTACCATCCCCACCACCACTCGCTTTACTCCTGCGGCAATTAGGGCTTCTGTACAAGGAGGAGTGCGACCATAATGATTACAAGGCTCTAAATTCACATAGACGGTTGCTCCCCAGGCGCGATCGCCCGCCTCTTGTAGGGCAAACACTTCAGCATGGCTAGCTCCAGCGCGGGGATGGAAGCCTTCCCCCACAATTTGATTTTCCGCCACCACTATCGCTCCCACAAGGGGATTTGGAGCAGTTCGCCCAAGGGCTTGGCGGGCTAATTCAATGCACCGATGAATGTAAGGAGAATCTACCTCTGAGTGAGATTCAGTCGAGGAATCAATCAAGGTTGTAATTGGATAGTTGAGACCTTTGAGCAAGAATTCTGGCTGATTTTAGCATAAATTGATGTCGGGATTACAAAGAAGAGAGTCGGGGAGTGAACAACTACGATGTTCTTAATTTACTAAATCTCTAAATAGTGATATGCTTTTGATTAAGCGTGAATGAAGGAGACTTGGATGCTATTTCGTCAATTATTCGATCCAGAAACCAGCACGTATACTTATCTATTAGCCGATCTGAAGACTCAAGAAGCCCTCTTGGTCGATCCGGTGCTAGAGCAAGTGGATCGTGACCTGAAACTGTTGCAGGAGTTAGGGTTAAGTCTCTGCTATTGTCTAGAAACCCATATTCATGCTGACCATATTACCGGGAGCGGCCAGCTTCGGGAAGTGACCGGTTGTACATCCCTAGTTCCTCAACAGGCTGGAGTCTCCTGTGCCGATCGCTTTATGACTGATGGGGAATTATTACAAGTTGGAGGAATTGAGATTCAGGCGATCGCCACTCCAGGTCATACCGATAGCCACATGGCCTATCTAGTGAATGGACACAAATTGCTTACGGGTGATTCTCTGCTCATTCGAGGATGTGGTCGTACAGACTTCCAAAGCGGCGATCCAGGTCTGCTCTATGATGCCATTACTCAACGGTTATTTACGCTTCCCAACCCGACAGAAGTCTATCCCGGTCATGATTATAAAGGCTGCACGGTTTCTACCATTGGCGAAGAAAAACAATTTAATCCTCGTTTAGCTGGTCACACTCGTGAGAGTTTTATCGCCCTCATGCAAAGTTTAAATTTACCCAACCCGAAAAAAATTGCCGAAGCAGTTCCTGCAAATCAAAGATGCGGGAAAGTGCCGGCCGTAGCTTAATGAAGTCTCTATCTAATCATTTCCTGAGTCAAATTTAATCAACTATGGTTACCCATCAAAATCTGCAAGATAAACTACAAACCATCGACAGTTCTTCGGTACAAGAGTTGTGGGAAAAAGATCGGATTCAGTTCATTGATGTGCGCGAACCCAGTGAATATGCTGGCGAGCGTATTTCAGGGGCTATTTCTCGACCCTTATCTCGTTTTAATCCGGATGATTTTCTCCCCGATCGCACCAAACCCTTCATTCTCTATTGCCAAACCGGAAATCGTTCAGTCACGGCTGCCCAAAAGCTCTTTCTAGCGGGATTTGAAGAGGTAACTCACCTAGGAGGAGGATTAGAGGAATGGAAACAACAGGGATATCCGACTCATGTTAATCCCAAGGCTCCGATTAGCCTTATGCGTCAGGTACAAATTGTGGCCGGTTCTTTGGTCTTAACTGGAACTTTATTGGGTGTATTTGTGGCTCCTGGTTTCTTGTTTTTGAGTGGTTTTGTGGGAGCCGGATTGATGTTTGCTGGAATTAGTAATACCTGTATGATGGCTCGGTTATTGGCAAAATTGCCTTACAATAGAATTCTGTAAGAAGTCCGGTAATAGGCACTCTAGCAATAGTCTATAAAGTTAGTACATTACTATTCATTTTTTGCCCACTTATGCCAGGGATCTAATCAGCGAGTTTAGAGTGACTTTCTCTCTCTGCTGGTAGAGGTGGAATCAGTAAAGAGTCAGGAGCAATGAGGAAAATCAGATGGTAGTGAATCTGGTGGGACATGCTTTGGCCGTTTGTATGGGCTTGAGTTTGGGTTTAATTGGTGGTGGCGGTTCAGTATTGGCTCTGCCCGTGTTAATGTATGTAATGGGGGTAGAGACAAAATCAGCGATCGCCATGACATTAGCGATTGTCGGTAGCGTCAGTCTTATTGGAGTCATCTCCCATTGGCGATCGGGTCATGTGAACCTGAAAGCAGCAGCAATGTTTGCACCTCCAGCTATGGTGGGTTCCTATCTAGGTGCTAAAATTGCGACTCAACCCATGGTTAGTCCCACGATACAACTGATGGGTTTTGTCGCGATGATGGTGACGGCCAGTATTTTAATGATTCAGAAGAGTCACACGCAAAAGAGTGAAGAGATACTGAAAGCTCGCCAAGTTTCAGGAGTTTGGCAGAGGTTTATACTCATTCCCTTAGCTGGCTTCAGTGTAGGATTAGTGACCGGATTTGTGGGGATTGGCGGTGGTTTTTTGGTCATTCCAGCGTTGGTGTTATTGATTCAGATTCCCATGAAAGAGGCGATCGGGACATCTCTGTTGGTGATTTCGTTTCAATCTGGAACCGGGTTTTGGGGATATCTGAGCAGTCAGATCCCGATTAATTTACCCTTGGTGTTTTCCTTCATTGTTGCTGCGAGTACAGGAATTATTTTGGGGTCATACTTAACTCAGTTTGTGCCTGGAAAGCAACTAGAGAAAGGTTTTGGCTATTTTCTGCTGGCGATCGCCGTTTTCATCGTGGTCAAATCCTAATCCGATCTGCACTCACACTTGAGTTTTCAAAGCCTGCGATCGCTCCAACTGTTGCACATCAATCAAAGGCAACACAATTTCCACCGTTGTTCCCTGTCCATCTCCCTCACTATACAGAGCAATCTTACCGTCCATCATCTCAATCAAATTCCGAGAAATCGCCAATCCTAAACCCGTCCCTTCAAACTTACGAGTCCGAGTTCCATCAGCCATGACAAACGGTTGAAACAGCTTGGATTGAGCAGAAGGATCGATTCCAATTCCCGTATCTTTGATCGCAATCCTCACCTGCGATCGGGTCAAATTATTGCCGTTAGAGTTTGACTCCACTTTGATCGTAATTCCTCCCTCTTCAGTAAATTTAACTGAATTGCCAATAATATTCATGAAAACTTGCTTCAGTTTATCTGCATCAGCAGCGATCGGAATTGAGTCAGGAATACTTTCATAAATTAAAGATAAACCTTTCGATTGTATAGGAGCCGATTCAATATCAATCACCTCTTTAAGAATCTGATTTAAATCCACTGGGGCTAACTCTAGAGACAGTTTACCTGCTTCAATTTTAGATAAATCCAAAATATCATTAATAATCGAGAGTAAATGGAGGGCAGCATTATCCACTTGTTGCAAAAACTCAAATTCTTCCTCCTTATCATCACAGAACCCATCTTTAACCAAGCGAACCGAGCCAATAATTGCATTAAGAGGCGTTCTTAATTCATGGGAGATACTGGTTAAAAATTCACTTTTGAGCTGATTAGAACTTTTGGCTTCTTGCCAAGCAACTTCCAACTCTTCAGCCCAACTGGTTAACCGAGCCACCATACTATTGAGGGCTTTAGCCAGTTGATTAAATTCATGAATTTTGAATTTCTGGGGAATGGCTTCCGGGGAAACACTGCATTCAAAACTTTGGGCATATTTTCCTAGTTGTTCAACTGGAGTAACTAAAGAGCGAGATAAAATTAATGTTGCAATTAAATTAGCTGCAATTAATCCCAAAACTAAATTAATTAAAGTCTGCCGAATTTCCTGAAGACCATAGAGAGCGTGTTCAAGGGGGGTGACTGCTAAAACAACCCATTTACCCTTGCTCGATCCGGCCGTTGTTGGATTAGGAATAGCTGTATATCCAGTAATCACTTCTCGACTACTTTGATCGAATTCAGGTAAGTGGAGAAAATTAGTTTGTCCTGCTGTAGCCGATCGGAGAATTGATTCTAATCTAAAGTTAAGATTTTTGTTTTTTTCTTCACTAACATAAGTACCAATTCGAGTGGGATCGATATGAGCAATTATTGTTCCTTCTTCATTAATAATTACTGTATAGCCGGATAAGGATTTGCGATCTTGATTTTGTTGGAGGGAAACAGTCGCTTCAATAACTAGATTAGATTGGGGTTGTCCAGAAGGATCGTAAACTGGCGCATTAATTAAAAAATGGAGTCGATCCTTACCATAATGATAGAAAGCAGATGGTAGAGCCTCTAAGAGTAACTTAACTTCTACATGGGTCGAAAATTGTGCATAGGATTTTTGAGCGATTTTTTCAGAGTCTAAGTTACCGATCCTCTCTACTCCACAGGTACTAGAAATTACCTTATCTTGGGTTGGGTCGTGTAGTTGTAAACACACCACAGAATTAGAAAACCGCTGACTTAGCTCGTTAAGATAGGGATCTATTTTGGACAAGTCCCCTGATTGCAAAATTCCACTTTCACTGGCCGTTTTCACCTGATCGGTCAGAGCCTTGATACTTAGATCGAGGCGATCGCCTTTTTCAATGGCACTTTCAATAATATTATACCGAGCCGTTTCTAATAAACTCGAACGCGCTTTACGGTAGGTGGCATATTGAAGTAAAAGTAAAACGGGAATCGTCATCAGCAAAATCCGCCCCATGAGAATGCGACGAAAAGAGGTTTCAGTGGATTGGAGCAAACGGAAGAACTTCAACATACCCTAATATGGCAAAGGATTGCACAGTAGGAGCATCACTAGGATAACTCCTAGGTTGGGACACAATTAATTAAAATGGAGGTTCGATAGAACGCCTTGATTCATTGTATGAAATTGCAAGTGTTTTTATCTACCAAAAATTACGGAAATTACGCAAGTATTTTGACCGGAAGTCAGCCATAATAGTGATAAAGAACTCAAAAATCATCTGATGGCCCGTCTCAATCATAAGGCATATACTATTCTAGTACGGGAACTAGAGCGGTGTGTGGGAAATGATCCGCTCCAAGCTCCTGTGAAAATGTTGATCCTCAAACGGTTAGAGCGATTACGACAACAAACGGGAGAGCCGGTTTCGGCTCAACAGTTACGGGAGATCATTCAGGATCTGATCCCTGAGTTTAGAGATGCAGCAATTCGCAAGGCCGCTAAAGCCAATCAACCCTCTGGAATGTTTAGCTATTTGTCCTGGGGAGTGATGGGTTTAGCTGGATTAGCAGGTTTGGTTTATATTCTCAATCTCCCCTATCCTATGATTCGCTGGCCAGTGTCCAAAACGATTCCCCTGGTGCTACTGCCCAGTTATATGAAAATGGATTATGATTACCGGGGGGCGATCGCCAATGTGGAAAAAGCAGACCAACTGATTAACCAAGCTACTAGCGCTGCTGATATCGAGTTAGGCGCAGAAAAAGTGGCCATAGCTCAAAACCATCTGGATGGTTTACCGGTGTGGTTTTTAGGCTACTTTCCCCGGCGCTACTGTACATTTTTTAGTTGTAGTTGGCAGTTTACCCTGGATGAGTATAAGGGCGCTCGGCAACAGGTCGCCCGCATGGATGCTAAAATTTTCCAGCAGAACAATGCTTTAACGCTTTTGGAAGAGGGCGCTAGTCAAATCGAAGAGGGGAAAAGCCAATATCAACAAGCCAACTCTGAGGCGAGTAAACAGGAAGCGATCGCCATTTGGCAAGCTGGACTCGATAAACTCGATCTCATCCCTCCTCAAACCGTTGCTGGACGAATGTCTGCAGCTCAAATGAAAGCATATCAGCGCGATTTTCAGCAGGTTTCTGGACGCAGTGCTGGAACCGGCAAAACCGATACCCTCATCCAAGCAGCGGCTCAATATGGCATGGCAGCAGCCCAAATGTCTCAAAATCCTCCCCATCCTGAGGAGCAGTGGCAGGAAATTATCCGCTTCTGGGATCGGGCAAGCGAGCAATTGGAGCGGGTAAAAGATGATAATCCTACCTATGTGCAAGCCCAGACTAAATTAGCTGAATATCGTCAAAATGCTGCCATGGCGAGGATTCGTCTGCGGAATGAGCAAAGTTCTACTAAAGCGCTGAATCAGGCGAAAAGTCAAATTACCGCCTGGCAAAAGTTAGCCGCTTCTAGTGCCAATACTGGGGTACTTGTCAGTGGACTGCAAAGCATTATTTATGACCTAGATCGAGTAAAATCGGGCACAAAGGCTACGGAAGAAGCGCGATCGCTCCGCGAGTTTGCTGAAGCGAAAATGCAGGAATTGAGTCAGTAGCTAATAGACTTCAGCTAGATGTCAGGGAATAGGCAATAGCTTGCCTAGCTAACTGGCTATCTTTCACGTAAAGTCTCCGATACGTTTGGAAGCCCCGTCGCTGTCTTCGCGGGGATTGGTTACCTTTTATCCTGCTCATTAAAACCCGATAAACCTTGGAATAGCATGACTAAGCCTCCGATCGCGATCGCGATCGCCAATCCTCCCGCAATCCAATCTAACACCGGTGTATTTTCCATAATTTCCCCCCTCTTTACCGATTGATGTACATAGGAGCTGACAGTTTTTTTACCCTTACTCCAAGGCTCAGAATATCATACCCAGTCCGCTGAATCAGTTAGAAATAGCAAAATCACTGGGCAATTAGATCGCTGGGAAGAAGAAAACAAACGAAGATCGCACAAAGACTTATGATAAAGAACGAACTGTGTCTGCCGCCCAAAAGAATATGCCCCTTGCTCATGTCATTGGTTTAGGTAAATCTGGAATTGCAGCCGCTAAACTGCTACACCGTCAAGGATGGCAGGTGAAAGCGAGCGATCGCCAAATCTCTGATGCTTTACGCCAACAACAGAAAACCCTTCACAATCTGGGAATTGCCTGCGATCTCGGCTCTTCCTTCAGCTTAGAGGATGCCCCCCTGCCAGAACGGATTGTAGTTAGTCCTGGAGTTCCCTGGGATATTCCCGTGTTGGTGCAAGCACGAGCGCAAGGCATAGAAATCCTGGGAGAAATGGAACTGGCTTGGCAAGAATTGAGCGATATTCCTTGGGTGGGAGTCACCGGAACCAATGGCAAAACCACCACTACCGCTTTAATTGCCGCGATTTTTCAACAGGCTGGCTTTTATGCCCCCGGCTGCGGTAACATTGGCTACGCAGCTTGTGAGTTGGCACTCGGTGAAAAACGGCCGGATTGGGTGATTGCCGAAATTAGTAGTTATCAAATTGAATCCTCCTCTACCCTATCGCCCCAAATAGGGGTCTGGACAACGTTTACCCCCGATCATCTCAAGCGCCATAAAACTCTGGACAATTATTACGAGATTAAAGCACAGTTATTGCGGCGATCGCATCATCAAGTCTTTAATGGCGATGATGCCTATTTGCGTCAAAGGGGTCTCAAAGAATGGCCTAATGCCTATTGGACGAGCATTAAAGGCAAACAGCATTTAGTTAGTTCTCCCCAGAATGGGATTTATATTCAAGACCGCTGGGTGATGGTGCAAGGCGACCCCATTTTACCCGCTGCCAGTTTGAAAATGGTGGGAGCGCATAACCAGCAAAATCTATTAATAGCGGTAGCTGTGGCTCGGTTAGCGGGGATTGAACGGGAAGCCATTGCTGAGGCGATCGCCAATTTTCCTGGCGTTCCCCATCGTTTAGAACTCATTAGTGCGATCGATCAAATTGACTTGATTAATGATAGTAAAGCCACCAATTATGATGCGGCTGAAGTGGGTTTATCGGCAGTTCAAGCTCCCGTTATTTTAATTGCAGGTGGAGAAGCGAAAGAAGGAGATGACACCCAATGGTTGCATCGCATTAAGTCTAAAGCGGCAGCAGTCTTACTCATCGGCGAAGCTGCGCCCCATTTTGCCCAACGCTTAGAAGCGGTGGGTTATGATTCCTATGAGATGGTCGAAACTTTGGATCGAGCCATTCCCCGTTCCTTAGTTTTAGCAAAACACTATCAAGCCAAAGGAGTCTTATTTTCTCCCGCCTGCGCCAGTTTCGATCAATATGCTAACTTTGAGCAACGGGGCGATCATTTCCGCCAATTATGTTTAGAACTCAACCAGTAGAAGCAAAAATTTTTTTGCCTCTACTCCTCTCTCCTGATACTGACGAACTTGGTTTAAATCAACATGCAGTGGCTGCGATCGCCAAAAATCGGTTGGATTTTAGTTATCCTGTTGGCAGGATGGCTTATTTTCGAGATCGCGACTAACCTGATCGCCGAAGGACTATGGTTTAACGAACTTGGTTATCGTGCTGAATTTGCCCTCCGGGTGAAAACGCAACTGATTGTTGGTACGCTTATTTTCGGAATCAGCAGCCTCTATCTATGCGGGAATCTCTGGGTTGCAAACCGGCTCAAATATCCCAAACCCCCAGAAGAACAAGACGCTTATCCTCAATATCCCAAAACCATTCCCCTAGGGGGGTTGCTGCTATCCGTCGGACTCTTAAGTCTCGTTTTAGGATTAATTATTGTCCAATATACAGAAGTCATTCTTCCCTATTGGCATACCGATTTTAATATTGCCAGCCTTACTCCCGAACTTCCCCCTCGATTTCGCCCCGAATCAGCTCTTCGCACCTTTCTAGATCTACCCTCTTCTGGAGTCAAAACCCTATTTGTCCTTGGGTTCCCCATTCTCCTCTTGTGCATTCCCCAAAGAACGCTACTGGCGATCGCCATTTTCCTCAGCACAGGTTTAGGCGTAATTTTATCGAGCCATTGGGCCAAAATTCTCACCAGCTTTAATCCCACTCCCTTTAATCAAGTCGATCCCCTCTTTAACCAAGACATTAGCTTCTACATCTTCACCTTACCCGTTCTCCATCTCCTGGAATTCTGGCTCGTTATTCTCTGTGTTTTTTCCTTACTTGCCGTTACCATCATCTACTTATTATCCGGTAGAAGTTTAGCCCTGGGTAGTTTTCCCGGTTTTTCTCCCAAACAGCGCCGCCATTTGCAAGTCATCAGCGCCGCAGTGATGTTTAGCGTTGCCTATAGTTATGTCCTCTCCCGCTACGAACTCCTCTATTCTCCTACCGGAGTCATTTATGGAGCCAGCTTCACCGATATCTATACCCAAAAACCGATGATTGAAGTGCTGTCTATTCTGGCAGCAAGCTATGGTTTTTTCCTTTTAGGTCGCTCGGTCTATTGGGCAAAAAAACGGGATATTTGGCGGAAAATGATTTATGGGATGCTTCTCTTTTTAACCATTGCAGGAGTGAGCAACTATGCCCTACCGGCCCTAAGCCAGCGCCTCATCGTTCAACCCAACGAGCTGCAACGAGAAACTCCATTTATCCAGCGCACCATTGAATTTACTCGATCGGCTTTTAATTTAGACCAAATTGACGTTTATCCGTTTAATCCTGAAGGACAATTAACCGTACAAGACTTACTCAACAATAAGCTAACTCTTGATAATATTCGCCTCTGGGATACTCGCCCCCTCTTACAAACCAACCGGCAACTGCAACAAATTCGCTTATATTATAAATTTCTGGATGCCGATATTGAGCGCTATACTTTCCGCCAGCGAGATTATCAAGGCACGGAAAAACAACAGGTCATTTTAGCGCCACGAGAATTAGATTATGAAGGAGTACCTGAAGAGGCAAAAACTTGGATCAATGAACATTTAGTCTATACCCATGGTTATGGCTTTACTATGTCGCCAGTGAATACGGTTGCCTCCGATGGTTTACCCGAATATTATGTCAAAGATATTGGAGCAGAAAGCCCAGAAGGACAAACCACTCCCGTTTGGATTTCTGAGCCTCGAATTCGCGATAGTATTCCCATTGGTCAACCGAGAATTTATTATGGAGAGTTGACCAATACTTATCTTATGACTCCTTCGAGGGAACCCGAGTTAGATTATCCCCAAGGAGATGCTAACCAATATAACTTTTATGATGGGACAGGGGGCGTATCGATCGCCAGTCGCTGGAGACGGTGGTTGTTTGCTAAATACCTCAAAGATTGGCAAATGCTCTTAACCCAATCTTTTACGCCAGAAACTAAGGTTTTATTTCGTCGCAATATCGTTGAGCGAGTCCAAGCACTTGCTCCCTTTCTCCGATTCGATCGAGACCCATATTTAGTCGTTGCTAATACTGACTTAAGTGGGGATAACAGTAACAATAAGGAGAACTATTTGTATTGGATTATTGATGCTTATACAACCAGCGATCGCTATCCCTATTCCGATCCAGAAAAACTCCCCTTTAACTACATTCGCAACTCCGTAAAAGTCGTCGTCGATGCCTACAATGGCAAGGTTTATTTTTTCATTGCTGATGACTCCGACCCGATGATTCAAACCCTTACCAAAATCTTTCCTAACCTGTTCCGTAGTTTAAACGATATGCCCCAATCCCTTAAAGTTCATATTCGCTATCCTGTAGACCTGTTTAGCATCCAATCCGATCAACTGTTAACCTATCATATGCGCGATCCTCAAGTCTTTTACAACCGTGAGGATCAATGGCGCTCTCCCCTAGAAATCTATGGCGGTCAACCCCAAACTGTAGAACCTTATTATTTAATCATGAAGTTGCCGACTGAAAATCGAGAAGAATTTATCTTACTTCATCCCTTTACTCCCGCGAGTCGCAATAACTTAATTGCTTGGTTAGCCGGTCGTTCAGATGGAGAAAATTACGGTAAACTTTTGCTCTATCAATTCTCTAAACAGCAGCTTGTTTATGGGCCAGAACAAATTGATGCTCTGATTAATCAAGACCCAGAAATTTCCCGTCAAATCTCTCTCTGGAACCGGCAGGGATCAAAAGCTATTCAGGGAAACCTCCTTGTCATTCCCATTGAAAAATCTCTGCTTTACGTCGAACCCCTCTATTTGGAAGCCGAACAAAATAGCTTACCGACCTTAGTCCGAGTGATTGTTGCCTATGACAACCAAATTGTTATGGCTAACACCCTAGAGAGAGCCATCAATGCTATCTTTAATTCCCCTAATTCTAGTCCCTCTAATCCCCCCACACCTGTAATTCGCAACTTAGATGAAATTGGATCGCCCTAGGGGTTAGAATGGGGGAGGCAATGCAGACCTCCTATCTCAAGGGTATGATTGATACCAAGAAACGACAACAGATCCACGATCTCGTCGATGGACTCCCGGAAGAATACTTAAATCAAGTTTGGGCTTTTTTAGCTCCTCTGAGTGCAGATGTCTATGTACTGACCATGATGCACGCAACCATGGATACAATCAAACCCGGTGATTTCATGAATCGCGAAGAAGCTCTAGGGTTTTTGCATCATCCATAATAAACCAATCCTCGATCGCTGGCACAGGTGAAAATCCTATGACTGTGGCTCACTCCTCCACACTATCATCGACCCAATACCAACTGCTCTATCACCGTAGTTTTCTCCAAGATCTACAAAAGTTACAGAAAAGAGAAAAGAGTAGCTATGAAACAATTTATCGCTTTGTATTTACTGAGTTCCTGAGCCTCAAACGCCTAGAAGACCTGCCAAACCTGCATCGACTTGGCCCAGAGCCAATGTTCTATCATTTTACGATTGGAGAATATCTGATTGCGATCGCCGTCATGGGGCAAATTGTTAAATTTCTCCGGATTCTACCCAAACCGGAGATCTAAACGGTATGGTGTCTAGGAGAGTTTTAAGTAACCTCTAATTACCTTGTTTCGATCGGCGATCGCCGACAATGCCTCAACCCTTTGGAGAAGACTGGTTATGGATGCAGCAACCCTCTGGCAACGTTATCAAGACTGGCTGTACACCCACGACAGCCTAGGATTTTATCTCGACATTAGTCGAATGAGGTTTGACGATCGTCTAGTCGCACAAATACAGCCCAAGCTTGACAAAGCCTTTGCCGAAATGGCTAAACTGGAATCAGGGGCGATCGCCAACCCAGATGAAGGACGAATGGTGGGGCACTACTGGCTACGCAACCCCGATCTTGCACCCAATCCCCAACTCAAAGCTGAAATCAACGAAACCTTAGAAGCGATTCATCGCTTCACCCAAGATATCCACTCTGGAGCCATCAAACCCCCCAATGCTCCCCAATTCACTGATATTCTCTCCATCGGCATCGGTGGATCGGCCCTAGGGCCCCAATTTGTTGCTCAAGCCTTAGCCTCCTCCTCCCCTCAACTCCATATTCACTTTATTGACAACACCGATCCGACAGGTATCGACCGTACCCTAGGCCAACTCAAAGATAAACTCAATACCACCCTAGTCATTATCATCTCCAAATCTGGAGGCACGCCCGAAACCCGCAACGGCATGATCGAAGCCAAAGCTGCCTATGAAGCCGCTAACCTCCCCCATAGCCCCCACTTTATCGCCATTACCGGCCATGAGAGTAAACTGGAACAACTCGCTAAATCTGAACATTGGTTAGCCACCTTCCCCATGCATGACTGGGTAGGCGGGCGCACCTCCGAACTCTCTGCTGTTGGTTTAGTTCCCGCCGCTCTACAAGGGATCGACATCAACCAAATGTTAGCGGGAGCCAAAGAAATGGATGAAGCCACCCGCATCCCCTCCCTCAAACAAAATCCTGCCGCTCTGCTTGCCCTTTCCTGGTACTTCGCTGGCAATGGTAAAGGAGAAAAAGACATGGTGATTTTGCCCTACCAAGACAGCTTGCTGCTCTTTAGCCGCTATCTCCAACAGTTAGTGATGGAATCCTTGGGTAAAGAAAAGGATTTAGACGGTAATACGGTCTATCAAGGGATTGCTGTTTATGGTAACAAAGGCTCCACCGACCAACATGCCTATGTCCAGCAGTTGCGCGAAGGTGTACCGAATTTCTTTGTCACCTTTATTGAAGTTCTGAAAGACCGCGATCGCCCTTCCCCCGAAGTAGAACCTGGCGTTACCTGTGGTGACTATCTGTCTGGACTATTGCAAGGAACCCGCAAAGCCCTATACGAAAATAACCGGGACTCCATTACCGTCACTATGCCTGAAGTCACTCCGCGCACTGTAGGAGCATTGATTGCCCTCTATGAGCGGGCGGTCGGATTTTATGCCACCTTGGTCAATATCAATGCCTATCACCAACCTGGGGTAGAAGCAGGGAAAAAAGCTGCCGCTAGTGTTCTCCAGTTGCAAAATCAAATGATGCAAGCTTTAGGGGAGAGCGACAGAGCTTTATCTTTGGTAGAATTAGCCACTGCTGCCAACGCCCCAGAGGAAATTGAAGCAATTTATAAAATTGTCCGCCATTTAGCCTTCAATAATCGCGGAGTCGTCTTGCAAGGTGATACGGCTCAACTGCAAGAGTTAAAAGTGGCTAAGGCAATTTAAGAGTAAGGGCTTTCCGGCTGGAAAGCCCCTCGACCCAAGGATAAAACCCAATTTTGTCTATTGCTAGGGTGTGTCATACCAAATCCGGGTAGTACAGGTAGAGATGGATAGCAAGAAAATTGGGATTAGAACAGCATCTGTTTATTTTCTATACTATTCGGATTTGGTATCATTCATTAAAGACCTTGACAAAATGGATATTATGTGGGCTATCAGGCTGGCGATCGCTATGCTAATAATTTGACATTGCTTCTAACTCGATCGCGCCAGAAAAACTTTCGCCTTTACCCTGTGGTTTTCCTGGAGCGAACATGACGAAAAATGGAGTCGTAGACAACCCGAATTGATTGCCAATTTCTCGAGCCTTCAATGACTGAGGAGGCACGCATCCGGTTATAATTAAATCGTTCTAATACCATTTCCCTATGAAGCTGCGCTTCATGGGAAAGGGTATAATAATGGGTAGGAAAAGAGCAAAGGAATATAGAGGTATTGATGGCAGGTCGGTTAAAAGTGAGTGTATCAGAAAGT
>NZ_CEZBFX010000116.1:0-15224 GCF_982964205.1 Roseofilum sp.
TGAAGGAGCCGGTGCAGAGTCTGTATATGGGATCGGGGGGTCTTCAGGGGGTTTGGGTTGTTCTTCTAAGGATTGAACCGCTTGTTGAGCCTGGCTTTGATAGCGTTCTCGCTGGGCAAGGGTGACTTGGCGAATCCGCGATTCTTGAGCCACGAGGGTTTTGATTTCCTTCAGACTCTGTTGAGCGTCTTGGGTGGCTTGAGAGGGTTCTGAGGGGTCTGGACGAGCAGCTTGGGCTGGGATATCTGTGGGATGGGTTTGAGCTGATTGTTGGGCATCAGCGATCGTCTGTTCCCGGATATCTTCAACGGTCTTGTCTAACCGGAATTGATGAGAGCGCTCTAGGTCTTCAATGGCCTTCTGATGCTTCTGTTCTAAGGCTTGTTTTTGTTCGTCGAGTCTTTTTTCCATTAGCCAGTAGGCGATCGCAATCCCTGCGGCTATACCAACAATCAAGGCAATAATGGCAAACATAATCTGATTTTCCTCCAAACTGATGTCGATCCTACACCCAATGGGTTCGGCTTGTGTATTTGCCTAACCCTTCAGTAGATAACTAAGGGGCGATCGCTTAATGACTTACCTGTGAACTTTAGTCGATGTCAGCCGATCCCCAACTTTTTCCTGGGGATGACTTAACAAAAATTTACAATAATCGGTCAAATTTGGCTCTAACTCTGCCTCAATTCTGATTTTGATTAGCAAAACATAAACTTTTCTAAACGACAGAGGTGACTTTGTAACAATATCTCCCCTTTTTGCTTAAGATATGACGTTAAGCCTTCAAGCCTAATTTCGATCATACATATATAGAGGAGAAGAACACATGGCTGATTCCAGAAATATTGAGGTGATCGCAGCCTATGGGGGTAATCCAGAGGTCGGTCACCTCTCCACCCCAGTTAGCGATTCTGCATTCACTCGCGCCTTTATTGGCAATCTTCCCGCCTATCGTAAAGGTCTTTCTGCCAGTCGCAGAGGCCTTGAAGTTGGCATGGCTCACGGTTACTTCCTGTATGGACCCTTTGTGGTACTTGGTCCCTTACGCGAAACAGAATTAGCTAACCTGGCAGGTTTATTAGCCACCATTGGTCTGATTTCAATTTTAACCATCGCTCTGTCTCTCCATGGTGCGGCTGATGTTAAATATCCCCCTGTAGAATCAGCAACTCCATCTGCTCCCTCTAATCTGTGGGATAAAGATGGTTGGGGTGACTTTGCAAGCAGCTTCTTCCTGGGCGCTTGTGGTGGTGCATTCTTTGCCTATTTCCTCTGTCTCACCCCTCACCTAGCTCCTCTACAAGAGGTTGTTAATAAGATCTGGTCTGTGGGATAGAATCTTTCTTAAACGAACCTTGAATGTGTTCAGTCCAAAGTTTCCTTTCAGGAAAACACTATAAAGTTTTAACTGCCAATTAGTCATAAGGAGTTTTTGACATGACAGGTGCTTACGCTGCTTCTTTCTTACCATTTATCTTGGTTCCTTTAGTCGGTTTAGTTACTCCGGCTGTAGTGATGGGTTTGTTGTTCATTCACATTGAAACTGAAGCTTAAATCCCATTAGGTTTATTTGAACATACTGTTCATAGAAAGAATCCCGCTAGTTTAGCGGGTTTTTTTGTGGTGTAGGGGTAAAAAATGAAAAATTGTTGCCCTTACTCGCCCATCTTCAGAGCTTTAATTTGCTCAGAAAACCAATTTGCCACTTCTCCATTACTGGCTTCTTGCAAACGTGCAAGGATCTGTTCCAGAAGATCTATTGGTAAACCCGATAAAAGCTGAGAAGTATTAGATTCTTTGTATCGCTTATCTTCTTGTAACTCGAAGGCAAAAACTCGCCCTCCCATGACATCAATGACCCAATATTCAGGAATACCTAAAGCAGCGTACAAGTGCTTTTTCTCGTCTAAATCACTCGATAGGGTCGTATCTGAAATTTCACCAACCAGATCGGGAACTCGCCAACGATCTAAATCAATATAGCGTCTTTCGCCAGGATGCCAGGTGGGGTAATTCTCTCCAATATAGAGAACTAGATCGGGGGCAGCCGAACTTTGGTTAGCTTTTTCTAATAAACAGCCACCAAAAGAATTGGAGATTTGCGCAGATTTTTGACTGAACCAAAGAAAGAAGAGGATGGCGAATAAATCGCCAATATTAGAGTGATTAATTCCTTCTGAACCCATCTCGACTAATAGTTGATGTTGGTAGTAGTATAGCTTGATCCGTTCGGCGCAATCGCGATCGCGCCAGACTTGATAGTTTTCCCAACTAGAGGGTTGCCACACTTCTAAAGGATGTTGATTTTGGCGGAGATCGCAGACGAGTGAAGTCATAGGATTGCAAGCGATAATTTGACTACATCATCATTCTACCCATTACCCATAATTTTCAATTCCAAACTTTTTCTTTGAGGCGATTTGAGGGTATGGATTTCTAAAGCATGATGAAACGGTATCCGTTGCCAATCGGACACATCTTTATTGAGGGGTACCGAGAAGATTGCCCTCAATGTCCCTTTTTAAGCAGGGGGACTTTCTTCGTTTCGATGGGTCAACAAAAGGATAAACTAATGGGCGGGCTTCTGTTCATGCCCCGATCGCTTACTGGTTGAATCTTATGGTGACTTCTCCTTCTGCTCCTACCGACATCGAAAATCGTAAAGCCGATCATCTGCGGATCTGTCTAGAAGAGGATGTGCAGTTCCGACGCACGACTTCTGGATTAGAGCAGTATCGCTTTATCCATGATTGTCTGCCAGATTTAGATTATGAGGATCTCCAGGTAAAGACCTCGTTCCTGGGTAAAGAGTTAGGGTCTCCGTTTTTAATTTCTTCAATGACGGGGGGAACAGAGCAAGCGCAACAGGTTAATTTTCGTCTGGCAGCTCTTGCACAAGAGTATGGTTTGGCGATGGGAGTGGGTTCGCAACGGGTGGCAGTGGAACAACCGGAAGTAGCCGATACGTTTAATGTACGGAAAATCGCCCCCAATATTGTGTTATTGGCGAATTTGGGCGCGGTGCAATTTAACTATGGCTATGGGGTGGAGCAGTGCCAACGGGTAGTCGATTTATTGGAAGCAGATGCCTTGATTTTGCACCTGAATCCCTTGCAAGAATGTATCCAAACCCGTGGTGATAAGAATTTTAAGGGATTACTGCCCAAAATTGCCCAGGTTTGCGAGCGGTTGTCTGTACCAGTGATTGCCAAAGAGGTAGGGAATGGAATTTCTGCTCGTTGCGCTCAAAAGTTATTGGACGTAGGGGTACAGGCGATTGATGTGGCGGGTGCAGGGGGAACGTCTTGGGCTAAAGTAGAGAGCGAGCGCGCAGAAAATCAGCTCCAGCGCCGTTTGGGGCAAACGTTTGGAGATTGGGGGATTCCGACGGCTGAGTGTTTGACCCAGATTCGGCAGATGAATCGCTCGATTCCTTTGATTGCGTCGGGAGGTCTAAGAACGGGATTAGATGGGGCAAAGGCGATCGCTTTGGGCGCAGATCTGGTAGGCTTGGCTTGGCCCTTTCTACAAGCTGCCCAGCACGGGGAACAGGCACTCATTGAATTGGCTGATGTGTTGATTGCAGAACTGAAAACGGTGCTGTTCTGTACCGGCTATCCGGATCTCAGTACCCTAAAATACACCCAGAGTTTACAAAAAATGTCATGATTGATCCGATCGATTTCTACTGTTCTCGCTCTCAATTGAGTCTCAAATTATGCGTCAATTCCTGAAATATACGTTTGCCAGTATCCTGGGAACTTTGGTGAGTGTAGTCTTGTTAGGGGTTCTGGGGATGGGTGGATTCATTATCTTGCTCGCCAGTCTAGCAGCAAAAGAGACTGCTCCCCTAGTTAAAGATCGGTCCGTTTTGGTGTTGGATTTGGGGTTACGAATTAATGACACGGAACCGAGTTCAACAACGACTACGGCGATTAATGAGGCGCTTTCGGGAACGACGAAACGGACGATTACCCTGCGGCAATTTTTGGATGCGGTGGAGGGGGCGATCGCCGATGAGCGCATTGTGGGCTTATATTTGCAAGGAACAGATGCCGATATGGCAGTCGGTTGGGCGAATTTACGGGAAATTCGAGCAGCACTGAAACAGTTTCGGGAAGCAGGAAAACCGATTATTGCTTACGATTTGAGTTGGAGTCAAAAGGAATATTATTTGGCTTCAGTGGCTAATCGGGTAATTATGCATCCGATGGGAAATCTGGAGTTAAATGGCTTGAGTTCAGAGGTGATGTTTTTAGGGGGAGCGCTACAAAAGTATGGTGTGGGGATTCAGGTTGTCCGCGCTGGCAAGTATAAATCGGCAGTAGAACCGTTTACGTCTACGAAGTTATCGACGGAAAATCGCCAACAAATTCAGGCATTACTCGATAGTCTTTGGGGTGATTTTCGAGAACAGGTGAGTGGAGATCGCCCGATAAATGCGGCACAAATTCAAGTTCTTGCTAATAATAATGGTATTTTATTCGCTAATGATGCCCAAGAGAGGGGCTTTGTGGATGAGATTTGGTTTGACGATCAGGTGATTGAGGATCTCAAGGCATTAACCGAGAGTAAGGAAGACGCGGAAAGTTTTCGGAAAATTAGTTTTCCTATATATGCAAGTGTTCCCAAAGAGATTGATTTGGCAGTGGATCGCACTTCGGAGGAAAAAGTGGCTTTGGTGTATGCCGAAGGAGCTATTGTAGATGGTCAAGGACGAGTAGGAGAAAATGAAATTGGCGGCGATCGCTATGCATCCATTTTACGGGATTTGCGCTTAGACGATCGGGTAAAAGCAGTGGTTTTACGGATTAATAGTCCGGGGGGCAGTGCAACGGCTTCGGAGAGGGTTCGACGGGAGTTAGAGTTAATTCAAGCTGCGAACAAACCAGTGATTGTATCTATGGGGAATTATGCTGCTTCTGGGGGCTATTGGATTGCGACAGCCAGCGATCGCATCTTAGCAGAACCGAATACGATTACTGGTTCAATCGGTGTGTTTGGCATTTTACCTAACTTGCAACAAATAGCCAATGAGAATGGGATTACTTGGGATGTGGTTAAAACCGGATTATATGCTGATTTGGGCAGTAGCGCTCGCCCCCGATCTCCTGGCGAACTCAGTTTATATCAACAGAATGTGAATCGAATTTATCAACAATTCCTGCAAACCGTGGCAGAATCCCGTAGTTTAACGGTGGCACAAGTTAATCAAATTGCCCAAGGTCGCGTATGGTCAGGAAAAGAAGCTCAGGGGATCAATTTAGTAGATGAGTTGGGAGGGTTGCAAGAGGCGATCGCCCAAGCCGCAGAAATGGCTGAATTAGGAGAAGATTGGCAACTCGAAGAATATCCCCAAACTCGCAGTTTAGAAGAGCGATTAATTGAGCAATTAATCGGCATTCGTCATACTCCAGAAGCTTCGGATTGGTTGATGGAAGAAGTGGAGAAACTCAAAGCAGAAGTGGATGAGTTAAGAACCCTCAATGACCCCTTGAGCATGTATACTCGAATGCCATTTTATTTGGAGATTGATTAAGGAAGGGTTTACTTTTATCAAACCGGGAAAAATAGTGAACCCTCGCCAGCAGTGGCACGGATGAGAGCAGTCAAGGCGAAACAACTGAATAAAATCGGTTAAAATGTAATGATTTCCAATAGGATTTAGTTCTATGACTCTTGCTATTCAACGCTTTACCCTAGAAGAATATCTGCACTACGATGATGGTACGGATACGATCTATGAATTAGTGAATGGAGAATTAGTCGCAATGGCACTCGGAACTGGACGGCATGGTGCGATCGCTAAATTTTTGGTGAATACATTCGATGCAGAAAGTAGCCGCTTACATCAAGAATGGACAGCACTACAGGCTATTGTAGCGGTTCAATCTCCCCGTGGCGATCGCTTCGATACTTCCCGTGTTCCCGATGTAGTAGTGCTACCGAAAGAACAATGGCGTAATTTGCAGAACCGGGAAGCGATCGTTCTCTTGAATCAACCATCACCTCTATTAGTCGTAGAAGTCGCTAGTCCATCGACTCAAACCATTGATTATCGCGCTAAACGGACAGAATACTGTGTGTTAGATATTCCCGAATACTGGATCGTCGATCCCTTAGAGGATAAAGTTACTATTTTTACGTTGTCTGAAGGCTGGTATGATGAAGCTGTATTTACAGGAGGCGATCGCCTCATTTCACCCACTTTCCCCGAACTCAATTTAACTGCCCACCAAGTTTTGCAAAGTGATTAACCGTTTACAATCAAGATTACCCAATGAATTAAGGAATATAAGTCCCCATCAATTTCCCTTCTGCATCATACAATTCCAACGCAATACCTGCCGTTCGACTAATATTTTCCAGAGCATTTTGAACACTTTGCACATGCTCATCAACAGAAGTAAACGTCGTTAAATCTCCACGACCTCTAGCCTGAATGAGTGTTTGACGAACCGTTTTAACATAATCAGACGTTAGAGTGACTTTCAATAAATTCTGACTGACTGTATATTCACAAATTTTCGGTAGACCGGCACAAGTTTGATTTAAATCATTTCGCGCTTGTTCCAACCGATTTGCTTGCTGTAGTTTTTGCTCTGCTGAGAGTAACGATCCTTGATAAACATTGACTAGGGGAGATGCTTTACTATAATAAAAACTATCGCTCGGAACTTGCTGTAAATAATTCACTGCTTGACTCCAATGACCCACTGCTAGAGCTAATTCATTACTTTGTTCAAATTCCTTCGCTTTATCCGCTAACGTTAGGGCTTGATTATAAGTATCACTAGCAATTTCTTCCTTTAAGAGTCTCTCTCGGCTGGCTTGAAACTGGGTTTCATAGACATCTAAAAGCTGATTAGCCTCGACTTTAGCTTGAGTCCCCTGGGGAATATTTTTCAAGCCATTAATTGCCGTATTCCAACTGCCATAGGCCTGTTGCCAATTTTCTACGGATTGGGCAATTCCTTGACGAGTTTTAGCCAGATCTGCGGCCTGTTTTGCCCGTTCTAAATTCTGTTGCGCTTGTTGTTCAACTTGGAGCCGATTTTGAATGGCTTCTAGATTTTGTTCATATTCTTTTAGCTTGGTGTTGACTAAGGGATAAATGGTTTCAGCCATAGAAACTTGTTGTAAATTTTTTACGGCTTCCAGCCAAAGTTGCTCGACTTCTTTCCAAGTTTCCAGAGGATGGGGAGGGTTCACACTTAGTTGGGCGGCTTCACTGGCTTGGGAAAAGGCGTTAACGATCCGATCGAGATTATCGGTATGCATTGTATTGCGTCGCATGAATTCTTGAGCTTGGGCAAAATAGGGAGACCAAAAGGGAATTCGTTCGACTTGAGAAATTGCTTCTTGTAACTGTTGTTGCGCTTGTACCAATCTTTGGGGGTTATCCGTAGTTTCTGAGGTTTGGATCGCAACTTGGCCGAGGCGTTGGGCAGTTTCTAGGGGAATGCAAGTGGCGATCGCACAGGGACGAGTCATCATATACATCACTCCTCCGGCGATCGTCAGCCCCAAAAGCCCTGCAATTCCCCAACCCCAAGTAAATAAGCGAGAGGGCGGTTGAGCTGGGGTAAGGGACTGGGATGGAGTCGCCTCTGGCAGAGATTGATTCTCTAGATTAAAAGACTGGGAAAAGTAGGGGCGTTTTTGTCCTGCTACCCGCACAAAAATCCGTCCTTGGCGACTGATCGACGGTCGATACGTTCCAATATCTTGTTGCAGTTGGGCAAAGATCCGTTGGGTATCCGGTTGAATTTTGGCAGTATGTTGAGCTAAAACCATTAAGCTGCCATTTTGTAGTAAACATTGAACCCGAAAGGCTGGCCCATGGGGAAGTTTACTATTGAGGTTTTTTTGGAGATGCTGGGTGAGAACTTGGAGTGGGCTACACTCCTGCTTAGTCGCCATAGTCAGCGGGAAGGGTTAAAGAAGGAGTGGACAAAACAATGTATGGCTATTGTAACCAAAAGTTATAGCGCGACGCGCTGGTCATGGGTAATGGGCTATTTTCCCAATCCCTATACTTGAATTAATCACAACAGACGCGGCGTAATCCTAACCATCCTCCTAAACCGCCCACCAATGCACCAAAAACCAGCAGTAGGAAAAATAGGGTTGTGGTATCGGTATAAAGATCCCAATAGGAATCCTGAAAGTGGGAGAGCAGAGGAATAACGGATAACTCTTGGGTGAATAACTTGAGGGATATCTGCTCAAAGCCTTGAACAATGCTCCAGGCGATCGCCCCCCCAACACCCCCTAAAATTACTCCTTGCATCATAAATGGTAAGCGAATCCACCAGCGAGAGGCTCCCACCAAGTGCATAATCTCAATTTCTCGGCGACGGGAGACCACAATTAACTCAATGGTAGTGGTCATAACGGCGATCGCGCTCACCATTAACACCATGGTCACCCCCAAACTCAACACCCGCAACCCCCGGTTAATCGTCGATAGTATGTCTAACGCTGCTTCTCCATAAATCACCTCATTAACCCCTGAAAACTGCTCTAACTGGGGAACCAAAGCCCTCAATGCCTCTGGAGATCGAGCCTTCACCCTCAACTCGTCCACTAAAGGATTGGTCGGTAAAATCTCGGTAGCCGAATTAGGAGAATTTAAGCCCAACTCCGTCAGCAAACCCATCCAAGCTTCCTCCTTGGCGATCGCTTCCACCTCGACCACTCCCGGCAGATCCTCGACCTTCGCTACCAACGGCTTCGCGCTCCAGTCCGCCTCTAAATATACCGATACCTCCAACTGGCTCCCAAACTGATTCACCAAACCCTCCAATTGCCAAGCCACTTGCCAACTTAACCCAAACAAAAATAACAACACCGTCACCGTACTAATTGCGGCCCAATTCATCCAGCCCCCACGGCGCAGCCCTAACTGCACCTCACTCCACAGATAGCCCAACTGAACCCCCATCAGAAAAATCCTCATTTAAATAGCGATCGCTTTGAAAATTAGCATAAACCTGCTATCTTGTGACCCAGAAACATCAACCCTCTGTTCTGAACCTAATCGCCTTCATCCCACAACAGCCCAAAAAATCAGCAGTTTTCCGGAAAGCCACGAAAATTTTGTGTTGATGGGGGAGAACCAAGCATACAATTAGGAATCAGGCCACAGCGCTCCCCTAGGTTTTCTGGGAGTTGTCATCTAAAATAAACAAGTCCTAACGGTGAGGTAGTGAACAAATGTCAACAATCTTTGGAACTCCTAGCAACGATGCTTTACGGGGAACATCCGGTGCCGACAACATCTTTGGCTTAGAAGGCAACGATTTTCTCGAAGGTTTAGAATCAGGCGACTTCTTATCCGGCAACCAACAAAACGATTTCCTCTCCGGCAACACCGGTAATGACAGCCTCAGAGGGGGGATGAATAACGATACCCTCTTCGGCGGACAAGGCGATGATACCCTCCTCGGAGATCTAGGGGATGACATTGTATCCGGAGACCTAGGCAATGATTCCCTATTAGGCAACCAAGGCAACGACCAACTCCTCGGAGGCATGGGGAATGATATCCTCTACGGGGGACAAGACCAAGATACTCTCTATGGAGGGCAAGGCACAGACTCCCTCTTTGGAGACTTAGGAAACGACACACTATTTGGCGACCTCGGCTCCGATACCCTCACAGGAGGAGCAGGTCGCGATATTTTTGTCCTCTCGCGTAAGAGTGTGGCTGGCCAAAACCCCACCACAGGCGGCCCCGCGATTACCGATGCGGACATTATTACAGACTTTCAAGACGGGCTAGACCTCATTGGTCTTCAAGAAGGCCTTCTATTTCCCAACATCTCCATTCAAGCAGCAACTGGGACATTCGCCGGCAGTACCGTTATCCAAGACCTAGTAACCGGTAACTTCTTAGCTATTGTTCAAGGAGTGAATCCAGCCCAAATTACCGCAGATGACTTTACAACAGATTTAGTCAACCCCATCACTAGTCCAACTCCAACTCCAACTCCCACTCCCACACCAACTCCAACTCCAACCCCAACTCCACCGGTTCCTTCCACAGTAACCCTCACATTAAATGATGGAGTAGCATTTGAATCGGATACAGCAAATACAGCTACATTCACCGTTACTCGAACAGGAGGAAGTACAGCAGCCGCACTCACCGTGAACTATACTATTGGCGGCACAGCAACTAATGGTACAGATTATCAAGCCCTCAGTGGAAGTGTTACTATTCCTGCTGGGGCAAGTAGCGCCGTGGTTACTGTTACTCCCATTGACAATGTTGCATTTGATGGTAGTAGAACCGTCGATCTTGCCTTAGACGCTAGTGGGTTTTATATTGTTGGTACACCTAGTACAGCTCAATCCACTATCTATGATAATGAAACCGTCTATGTTTCTAACGCCTATACAACCGCTACTAATGGTGACACGGTTGAAGGAGGCCAAGCTGTAGTTGGACTTAACGCCTTTGATGTGATTACCGATGGAATTGTAGCAGCTGGTGGCGACGATGCAAATCCAGGTCGGGTAGAAGTAAGAGCAGGAACCTACAACGAAAACGTAAATATCAGTACTCCTCCAGTCCATGTCCGGGGACCATTTGCAGGTGTGGCAGGAAATGATGCTAGTCGAGGTGCAGGAGAGGCAATTGTCATTGGCGAAATGAGATTTGATCGTGCTGGTTCTGCTACGAGTCCGGTATTAATTGATGGACTGCAATTCCAGAGTGATGGGAATGCCTCTACTCCTGCCATTAATATGGGTGATATTGGTGGAGCAGGACCAACCCCAGCATTTGCAGGAGATAATAATAGTATTATCAACAACCGGTTTATTGGATTACAAGAAGATGCTATCTTCAAAGGGAATGATAGTGCATCAACTAATCTAACTATTCAGGGTAATTTGTTTGATGGCATCACAGGTGCTGGAAGACGGGCGGTGTTTGTCCAAGATGTTAATGGTATTACCATATCTAATAATGTGGTTCAGAATATTGGAACCGCCGGTAGTAATGAAGATTCTCCTGGTTTGTTGTTGGATAATGTGGGCGGAACAATCCAGATTAATAATAATACCTTAACCAATGTCAATAGCCAGGGTATTCAATTGGCTGGTTTGAAAACAGGGACAATGGCAACTGTAACAATTAATAACAACACATTCGACAATGTGAATGCAAGGACACCTAACGATGCGACTAACTCTGCTATCCGTCTGAGAAATTCGGGACTTCAACCTACGACTGGACTTTTAAATAACGGCCCAGTTACTGTTAATGGTAATATCATTAGAAATACTCTCAATGGTCTATTTATTAGAGACAATGCTAACCCTGGCATGGTTACTTACAGCAACAACCAGTTTATTATGGGGACGGGATTTGCAATTGTTAATGCTAGCACTGGAGGAGCATTAGATTTAATGGGAGGATCGGGAAATACTGTCAATGGTATAGCTATAGCTGTAGGTGATTTTCAAGGTAATGTGATAAATGTAGTGTAGTAGCCAGTAGGGTGTGTTAATAATGCACTCTACTTGACTACTGCAAAATCAGAATATCAATGCATGGAGCAATAGTGAAATCCGATCGCCATTTCTTGCTGGGAAATTGCCATCTCTTCCAAATCTTGATTGACTTCAATATTTCATATGATTTCCCTGAAGTCAAGTTTTCCTGTTAATTTGGATTTTTTTCTACTCTCTATCTTGCCAGAAAAGAGAGTTCTTTTCTCCATCTATTCTTAACATTCAACACTTCTGGGTTGGGAGTTACTCCAGACTCAATAGCCTTAAATCTAGTCTTGAGTTTGTTAAACTTACATTAACCCATTCCGATCGCCTATGACCGAAGACAATACCATCCGCATCCGAGGAGCGAGACAGCATAATCTCAAGAATATCGACCTGGAACTACCGCGCGATCGCCTCATTGTCTTCACTGGGGTGTCTGGATCGGGCAAATCTTCGTTAGCTTTTGATATCATTTTTGCCGAAGGTCAACTGCGAACAGCAAGTATGATATTGAAATTGTTATCGATAAGATAACGTCAGTTTTAGTTAAGCGATCACCTTTTAGTGCGGCGATTGCCTCTCCTATAAGTTAATTTACCATCCATACTCACTGTAGAAAACACCTTGCTGAGTACACTCAATTGCATACTTAATGTGAGGAATAATATTATTTGGTAAATTATCAAGACTAAACCAGCTTAAATCATCACATTTATCAGGCTCCATAACCTTCGGTTCTCCTTTCCAAGACTTAGCCATAATGAAGAAATCAATTCTTTCTTCTCCATCTGGTTTTCGTCTATTCATTACATGAACAACTCGTAAATCTTTAGAAATTACTTTTATACCTGCTTCTTCTTGTGCTTCCCTAATGATTGCTTGTGTAAAAGATTCATTTCCATCCAAATGACCTGCTACAACACTGTAATTACCATCCTCATATCCCGTATTAAACCTTCTAAGAAGTAATATTTTATTCTGCTTAAATAGAAAAAGATGAGAGGCAGGTAGCAACTTAAATTTATCTTTGCTCGTCATCAGAAAATTTGATTATCATTAGAAAAATTTTACCTTGTTTATTGGGAAGATTCAACTTGATTTATGTTTTTAAAAACCATTTCGACTGCTTCATCAATTGAGCATAGATCAGTAAATATCGTAGGACATACTTGTAAATCCCACTCATCTGCTATTTCAATAGCTCTTCTACCAACTGTCATGAACCAATTGGCAAGCTGAACTTTGTCACTTCCAGGCTCATGAAAACGTAAAATTGCTGTTTCTAAATTAATTAAGAGTGGCTGAACTAATGTACATTTTCTATTTTTAGATATTATTTTATCAACTATAGGTTTAAATTCTATAGCAACTTCTGGACTTCGAGCTTCTGCAAATGCAAAATTACCAGGATGCCACGTCTCTATGACACGAAAACTCACCGATAAATCATCACGCTTAAGCTCTTCTTGCATAACTTTAAAATCAAAATCAGGCTGATTTTTGTGTGCATACGCTTGTGGATTTAAAGCCAAGACTTCTTGACGGATACGATAACCAATTTCTTCATCAAACTGCCAATCTAAGGCTGTTGCTAAAGCTTTACCTAACGTACTTTTACCACTAGCATGTGGCCCAATAAATACTATATTTTGAATCATACAATGCTTTGCCTAATAAAAGAAAACCATTCTTCTAACGCACTTGAATATCCTTCATTTAAAATTTCAGAAAGTGGCATACTAAGATCGGTGCGATCCATACACAATTGAAGTCTGCCCGTGTGAGTTAATCGCAAAGCAAAAATGCCCTCCCGACAATCTTTGCGAATTTTGCATGTTTTACAATGAATAAAAGGAGAAACTTTTCCAAGTTCTTCAGTTTTTAATTCAACTTTTAGTCCATCAGACCAGATTAGTAGCATAGTAGGCAAACTATAAGGATCGGGATTATAGTCAATAAATCCCACGTCAAACATGCTGGCAATTTTAATAAAATTTAGATCTTTTTTATGAGAAAAAGACTCTAAGAGTTGACTAATAAAAGGAAGAATAGAAAGTTCTGATTTTCTGGATGCTAATAAACCACACTCAAATGCCATTACCTCAGCTTCTCCTTGATCGTTAGGAGAACTATCAATTAATAGATGGTGTAAATCATGAGCTAAAATGTATCGTGCTGGGAACCCATTTTTATCATTTGGGTGAGGGATTGATGGATAATTTAAATAGTGTTGATAAAGAAGTTTCCCTAATGAACCTAGTGGGTAAGAGTTTAAGATGTTAATCTCAATCTCATTGCCACCCGTAACACCCATAGTAAACTCATGTAGAGCTTTTATGGTGTTTGTGTCAGTTGGAAGGTTCATTAGGGAAATCATAACTTAAGCCTCTACTAAGTCTAATTCACTGGTTTGACGTTGTGCTGATACACACGCAACTCGAATTAAGCTAAACAGACCCCATCTGACAGAATCTAAGTTTAAATGATTGCGGTCATATCCACTTTTTGACGCGGACATCACAAAATCAAGATCATTGTTATTTAAATCAATTCCATGATCTTTGGCAATATCAACAAGAGTATCAATTGCTTCTTCCGGATTATCAATTTGGGAAAATTTATCTCTCAATACAGGTATAATTGACAACATTTTTGGTGGTAACATCAGTGATTTTTTAGATGAAAATTACTTGTTGATAAGCAAAGACATGCAGAGTATGTTCGAGCAATTATTGAAACGGTTGTCACCAGTGGAACAGAAACTCACTTTAGAGTTGATGAAATGGGATGAACCGGTATCTAGAAAAAATTTGCTACAAACTTTAAATCTGTCCTCAATGGATTTAATCAATGGATTACTTTCTTTACAACAGCGCTATTTAGTCACCCAAATTGAACAAGATGAGGTTTTGTTCAATTTGTCTCCTGTTTTTAAGGAATATCTTCGGGTTGATTCTCCTCAAGTAAATTAAAATACAAAGTCTTATTTCTATGATCGCAACACAGTCCCCTAGCTTGAGAAACGATGATACTCCACTCATGAGTTTTTGACCACTCATTCTCTCGCAAATTTCTTAGCCAACTCCTATTCCCTAAGTCTTGGCGATCGCGCCACATGCCAATAAACTCATCATCCATTAGATCGGCTGACAACGATGAAGAAGTAGATTCAGCATCTCTATACTTCTCTTTCAAAGACTCTATCAGCCGGATGACTTGAGTTTGTGCTTCAGGAGGGAGAGCTAACAATTCACTGAGGAACTCTTGATTTTGCATTGTTTATCCTTGAGATCTCTCATTTAGTTCTTCTAATTAAGAATTGTAGATGGTTGTAGGGGCGAACGGCCGTTCGCCCCTACAGATAGCTTAGATTTTAGCCTAATTTTCAGATAAAAATAGAATCAGGTACGCTCAAAAGTTAGCGGTCATGTCTAAAGGCGCTACAATACTCAATGCCTTAAATCTAGTCTGAGTCTATCAAACTCACCTTAACCCATTTCCGATCGCCCATGACCGAAGACAATACGATCCGCATCCGAGGAGCGAGACAGCATAATCTCAAGAATATCGATCTGGAACTGCCGCGCGATCGCCTCATTGTGTTTACCGGAGTTTTGGGATTGGGGAAATCATTGTTATTGCTATGATCGAAGTGCTGTCCCATCATTGGAGAACCCATGATACTCCAGTATAATCCTACAGATCGCCTACCT
>NZ_CEZBFX010000117.1:0-15109 GCF_982964205.1 Roseofilum sp.
CCCCGTTCCTTTACCCACAGATTTAGTCGTAAATCCTTGCTCGAAGATGCGTTCTCTCACTTCATCTGGCATCCCCATGCCATTATCGGCAATGCGAATGGTGACCTCTTCTGCTGTTGCTGAGGTAGCAATCTTAATCTGATTGGCAATCTCAATCTCGTCAAAACTGCGTCCCTGGTTACCCTCATCTAGGGCATCAATAGCATTGGCAATCAGATTCATAAACACTTGGTTGAGTTGTCCCGGAAAACACTGCACTTGTGGCAATTGTCCATAGTCTTTGACAATTTCAATCGCTGGATGCTCCTCGTTAGCTTTGAGGCGATGTTTAAGAATCAGCAAAGTGCTGTCGAGACCTTCATGCAAGTTAAACGGGACTTTATACTCCTTATCTGTGCGCGAAAAGGTTCGTAAAGAATTGCTGATGTGCCTGATGCGATCGGTTCCTTCCTGCATCGAGGAAATTAGTTGCGGTAAGTCCGAGCGCAGAAAGTCCAAATCTATTGCTTCTAGTTCTTCTTCTATTGCTTCACTTGGCTCTGGATATTCTTGCTGATAAAGGTCTATTAATCCCAACAAGTCTTGCACATAATCTCGTGCTGGGTCTATGTTTCCAGCAATAAATCCGACTGGATTATTAATTTCGTGGGCTACTCCTGCCATCAAATTGCCTAAAGCCGACATTTTCTCGCTTTGCACCAATTGCAGTTGGGTTTGTTGCAGGTCTTCAAGAGATTGTTCGAGCTTCTGGGCATAGTCTTGGGATTGTTGGTAGAGACGGGCATTTTCCAGAGAGATAGCGGCTTGGGAACAGAGCAGATTGAGCAGTTCCACGCGATCGCCCGTAAAAGCTCCCACCGCCAAATGGTTTTCCAGATACAGGATACCAACGAGTTTGCCTTGATTGAGGATGGGCGCGCACAGAAAACTAAGGGGTTGTCCTTGCAGCAAATAGGGGTCACCTGCAAACTGCGTATCCCGAGGAAAGTCGTTAACAATAATTGGTTGTTGGTTGCGTTTGACTTTATTAATAACACTTGTGGGAATAGAGCGATCATCCGTTGCGGGGTTTGAATGCAAATCAGAGCCTTCTTTTGAATATCGGGCTACAACCTGCCAACTTTCGGGTTGTCGCAGCAGCAGAATGCCGCTATCTGCTCCGGCATTTTCCATCACTGCTTTCATCAAAGCCGAGACCAGTTTGTCCAGGTTAATTTCGCTCGATAGCAATTGAGCCGCTTTCATCGCCGTTGCCCAATCGAGCATCGAACCGATCTTGCTGCTAGTCGTACCTGCCGTTTGCGTCAAAGTGTAAGTCGCGGTTTGACCGCTTGTAAACTGCAAGTGGGGCTGTTGCAGAATAGAGGAAAGCAGTTGGGGATATTTTGCTTCGAGTTGGTCGGTTTTGGCTTTGGCACCCCAGCGGGCGTAGCAGTAGTAGGCTTCCTGCATATGAAGGGCCGCATATTTTTCTTTACCCCAGTCTAGGCAGAATTTGGCAGTTAGTTCGTTGGCTAGGGCTTCTTCTTGGATGTAGCCATTTTCTCTCGCTCCAGCTATGGCCAAGTCGTAGAGTTCCATCGCTCTCAAGTGATCTCCTAAAAGCCGATACCGTTCTGCCTCGAGTAAATCAGATTTATGCTGGTAGTTCATGGGAGCATTTTCTGCCCAAGCTTTGAGACGCGTACTCCAATGTTCGCTGCATTCCCAATAGGTTTCTTTCTCTGCACCTTCTGCTAATTCCACTGATGCCAGATAAGTCAAACCTCCTAAAAAGGCAAAATTGGGTAAAAACAAATAGCCCCCAACCGCATCTAAATACGTCTGTGCTTCCGAAACCAAATATCTAGCTTCTGCCATATTTCCAAAGAGATAAGTCAGTTGCAATTTACTAAAATGATGAACGGATAATCCCACCAAACTATTGCTCTTTTTGAAACAGTCAATTGCTCCTTGTTCGTCATAAAACTCTCCTTGCAAAGAACAAGGATTTTCTACATTACTAATCAAGTTAAAAACGAGTTGTAAAATGCAAGCCGTATAAATCCCCGTACCTTCAAAGCGAATCGAGCGAGAAAATTCAATCGCTTTCTCTAGTTCTAATTTCAGAATATCGAGTTCCATCCCGGAACAATAAGCTAGGAGCAGTCGGTTAGTCAGGGCATAAGTTGCATACTCTAACTCTCCCACTTCTATTCCCTTTTGATAAGCTTCCCCTAGAGGGGATATGCCATCGCGAAAATGCGATCGCCAAAATGAGACATGAGCATAAAAGTTATTGCATACCAGAACATGACGGAGGGTATTATTTTGTTGCTCAATAATTTGCTGGGCGATTTTACCATATTCGTAAGCTTGACGAAACTTATCAATACCGGGATTGCATAAAACCAAAGCATAGTTGACGTAGGATACTGGTGTATCGAGAGCATTTCCATATTCTAATGAGAGTAGTATTCCCTGACAAGCAATGATAGGAAATAAACTCGGGCGACCAAAATAACTTAACGGAATCAAGCGCGATAAAATCCGCATCGCCGAGAGTATTTGTGGCTTCTTCATCTCAGAACGATTGAGTAATTCTTCTGAGGTAAATGGCTCTAGAGCGGCTTGAGTTCGCGCCAACCACGATCCAATTTCTGCTAGGTCGGGATTATCGGGAAAATCTATTTCGAGTAGCTTCAAGCATCGTAACCCCGTGTCAATGCCGTCAATAAATCGGTTCTGAACTGAATACGCCTGAAGTTGTGTTTCGTACACCTTAATCCGATCGAGGAGAGTGCGGGCGCGATCGATCGCGATTTGTCCCAACCGCTCCATGTTTTCAAAGTCACTCTTGAGATAGCTCGCTTCTGTTGCTTCTAAATGTAAGTTTAGCGTCAGTTCGTACTCCGCTTGCCAAGCATTATCTGCCAATAAACTGAGTCCAATGTTGAGGTACTCAAAGGCTGCCGTATTTGCGGTGCAAGACTTGGCTTTTTTCCCAGCGATTAAGTTTAATTCAGCCAGTTCATATCGTTGATTTTGTTGGTCAATAAACTCTATACTAAGATTCAAATGACGAACCATATCAAAGACATAGTTTTCCCGTTGAGATGGGTCGATAGTCTTGAGTAAGAGCTGACCAATATTGAAGTGAGTTCGTACTTTTTGATTTTCGGGAATCAAGGAATAGGCGGCTTGTTGAACGCGATCGTGCAAGAAGCGATAACTCACCTTTATACCCTCCGCTTTTTCTTCCTCTTTTTCCTCTCCTTGAAAAAACTTGTAGGCTTGGCTCTGAGGTAAAACCAACCCTTCTCGCAAGGCAGTCCACAAATCGGCAGCGGCTTCCTCCGATCGCTTTTCGCAGATAATCGCTAAGGTCTCTAAGTCGAATTGATTGCCTATGCAGGCGGCTAATTTGAGGATGTTTTGGGTGGCTTCCGGCAACTTATACAACCGTCCAGCTATAAATTCCACCACATCATCCGTGAGGGCGGCATCTTGCACTTTCACTAAATCGCATTCCCAATATCCCAAATTATCATTAAACGCAATCAACCCCTCTTCATGCAATCCTTGTAAAAATTGAGTGGTAAAGAAGGGATTCCCTTTCGTCTTTTGATAAATTAAATGGGTTAAAGGTGCAGCTAATTCCACCGTACAACTAAGAGTTTGTGCCACCAATTGATTGATATGACTGACTGACAAGGGCGCTAGAATAATGGTCGAAATTGTTGTTTTTTGCTTCTCTAATTCCCCTAAAGACAACATCAACGGATGAGCCGGAAACACTTCATTATCTCGATAGGCTCCCAACAGAAGCAAGTATCCTGTCCGACTTTTTCCCATCAACACTGTCAACAAATTTAACGATGCCGAGTCTGCCCATTGCAAGTCATCAAGAAATAGGGTTAAGGGATGCTCTTTGGTGGTGAAGACGGCGATCAATTTTTCAAACAGGAGGTTAAAGCGATTCTGGGCAGCACTGCCGGAGAGTTCAGGAACGGGAGGTTGTGTCCCGATAATGCGTTTGAGTTCGGGAATGACATCAATGAGGACTTGCCCGTTCTCTCCCACTGCTGCTAAAATCTTTTCTTTCCACTCTTGCAATTGTGCATCGCTTTCTCCGAGCAATTGCTCCATTAAGTCTCGAAAGGCGATCGCGAAAGCGGAGAAGGGGATATTGCGATTCAATTGGTCGAATTTCCCTTTGATGAAATAGCCCTGTTGTCGGACAATAGGTTTGTGAACTTCGTTGACGACGGCGGTTTTCCCGATGCCGGAAAATCCAGCTACCAGCAGGATTTCACAGTTGCCTGCTACGACTCTCTCAAAGGCTTCTAGTAGAGTTTGAACTTCTTGTTCTCGTCCGTAGAGTTTTTCGGGAATCAGGAAGCGATCGCAGCGATCGTGCTCTCCCAATTCAAATCGCTCTATCGTTCCTGTTTCTCGATATTGCCCAAGACACTTCTCTAGATCGTGTTTGAGTCCCAAGGCACTCTGATATCTCTGTTCGGCATTTTTGGCAATTAACCTTAAGACGATGTCTGAAACGACTGCGGGAATACGATCGCTTGCAAGGGGTTGGGGATTTTGGGCAATATGAGCGTGAATCAGTTCTAAAGGATCGTCGCTCGCAAACGGAACTGTTCCCGTTAATAGCTCGTACAATGTTATTCCCAGGGAATAAAAATCGCTGCGATAATCAATCCCTCGATTCATGCGTCCAGTTTGTTCCGGCGATAAATATGCTAAGGTTCCTTCTAAGGTATTGGCAGTTTGAATCGTTTGGCTTTCTTTGGGCAGTAGGGTTGAAATGCTAAAGTCGATTAATTTGACTTGTTGGGTTTCCGGGTGAATCAAGATATTGGCGGGTTTGATATCTTTATGAATAATCTGTTCTTGACTGAGATAGTGTAGGGCATCGGCGAGTTGCAGGGCGATCGCCAAAAATTCTTCCAGATTAAGGGTGAACTGCTGCCAATAATCACTCAAAGCTATGGCTCCAGAATCGGGCATAATCAGGGCATAGCCATTGCCGTAGCGCTCTAGAGCCAGAGGAGTGACGATATGGGCATGTTGCAGATGGCGGGCGATTGCATATTGGTTGCGAAATTGTACTAATTGGCTAAAGCTGGGATGGGGAGTCCGCAGGATTTTGATGATCGCTGAGGCGCGATCGCCAAGGCGGATACCCTGGTAAACGAGGGTGCGAGGGCCTTCGTAGAGACACTGTCCGAGTTGATAGCCAGGAAGAGTTGTCACTGCTTTAGTCTGATGAGAGATAACATATTTTACAACTATCTTATCCAATCTGTTGTGTACGTCAATGCGATCTCTCTTAATTTACCCGCTTAATTCACCGGTACAGAAATGATAAATTCTGTACCCTTTCCAAGTTCCGATCGACAGGCGATCCGTCCACCATGTTTTTCGACAACAATTTGATGGGCGATCGCCATTCCCAATCCCGTACCTTTACCCACTGCTTTCGTCGTAAATCCTTGCTCAAATATTTGAGATTGGACAGATTCTGGCATCCCCATACCATTATCAATAACGTTGACGATAACATGACTCTTGTCATCAGCTAATTCCGTTTTAATTGTAATCTGATTCGTTTGTTTTTCAATCTCCGTAAATGTTTGAGCTTCATTCCTTTCCTCCAAGGCATCGATGGCATTAGCGAGCAGATTCATGAATACTTGATTGAGTTGCCCAGGATAGCACTGAACGGGTACGATCGCGCCGTATTTTTTAATGATTTCAATAGCAGGACGCTCGTCGTTATCTTTGAGGCGATATTTTAAGATTAATAGGGTACTATCTATACCGTCATGGAGATCGAATTCCGTTTTGCTGACAGTGTCTGTCCGGGAAAAGGTGCGCAAGGAAGTGCTGATATTATGAATGCGATCGCATCCCGTTTGCATGGATATCATGAGTTTGGGAAAATCTTCTACCACAAACTCCAAATCTAGATCTTTAATTTTTGTTGCAATCTCACTGGGGATATCGGCGTTATTTTGATATAAAGAAAGTCCATCAAGCAAATCCTGCAAATATTCCCGAGCTGCACTAATATTTCCACTGATAAAACTCACTGGATTATTGATTTCGTGAGCAACTCCAGCAACTAAATTCCCCAAAGTCACCATTTTTTCATTTTGAACTAATTGCAATTGAGCATTTTTCAACTCCTGGAAGGCTTGCTGCGATTGCTGATACAGTCTGGCATTTTCTAGGGAAATTGCAGCTTGAGCGCAGAGCATATCTAAAACTTCGATCCGATCGCGATTAAAGGCATCGGCAGTACAGCTATTTTCCAAGTAAAGTATGCCGATAAATTTCCCTCGTTCCAAGAGCGGAAAACAGAGCAAACTTTGAGGAGGAGAATCCAGGAAATAGCGATCGGTAGCAAATTGACTTTGTGCGGTTTTCGCCTCTAAGAGAATAGTTTTTGCAGTCCGTCTGACGTAATTAATCAATCCTTCGGGTAAATCGGGATAGTTTTCTAGGGGAATCGATTGATGTAAGGAATCGATTTGCAGAGCGTTATTCGCATTGGAACGAATGGCGATCGCTTCTATCATCAAGTCAGTTTCATGGGTTAATAATAATGCACCTTTAGTTGCTCCCGCATTCTCGATGACAATATTCATTAGAGTCGAGAGCAAGCCATCTAATTCGATTTCCTGGGAGAGCGTACGTGAAGCTTTCATCAGAGTTGTTAAATCCAATAAATTTCCCGCTTCTGTGGTATTGTTAGAAACAGTTAGTTCATTAACTGTACTGATAGTTCCATTCGTAGTTAAACTGAGTTTGGGTTGGTTGAGAATAGGAGTAAGTAAGTACGGGTAGTCTTGTTCGAGAGCCTCGATTTTGGCTTTACTGCCCCAACGAGAATAGCAATAATAAGCTTCTTGCATATAGCTAGCAGAAACTTTTTCTTTATTCCAGTCGAGATAAAAAAGAGCTGCTCGTTCATTTGCGATCGCTTCTTCTGGCAAATATTTGTTTTCTTTTGCCCCAGCAATTGCTCGATCGTAGAAGTCCATAGCTTCGGCTTTATTCCCTAAAATGCGCTGCCGTTCTGCTTCGACTAAATCACATTTATGCTGGTAATTCATCGGTGCATGTTGCGCCCATTCACGTAATGTATTTTGCTGAGTTTCGACTAAAAGTAGAATATCTTGGTATAACGGTGATGCATCCGAACAGCTTGCTAGCAACGCTAAAGAATAATAAAAATTGTGAATAGCAATCGGCATCCAAGCGCCGACAGAGATGGCATATTTTTGGGCGAGTTCTGCCTTAGCAATAGCTTCAGTCCAGTTGCCAAAGTAGGACAATAACATGGTCTGGGCTAAATATAGATTAAAGAGAGACCAACCCAACTGGGATTCTTGCCAATTTTGCTCTACAGTGTCCTCATCTAAATACTCTCCATCGAGACGTGTAATCTGTGTTGATTGTCCCAGTAAATTAGCGATCAGTTGCCGCCAAATGCTGATATTATTGGCAGCATAGTCATTTTTAATTTTTTGCATTAATTCAATATAGAGGGATTGTTGTTGACTGACTGCTGGAAGTTCTCCCCCAGTTAAAAAGAGATAAGCGCAATAATTTTCGAGGCAATAACCGGCATAGACAAAATCGCCAACATCTAATCCATTTTGACTGCCTTCTAATAAATACGATAAACTGTCTCTGACGTGTTGCTTCCAAGGGATGATAAAGGTATAAACCATATTATAAATACTGCATTTCTCGACGCGAGCTTGTTGTTGAAAGCGTTCTAATAAGGCGATCGCTAATTGACCGGATTGATATCCGCGATCGATCGCGCTAGAGTGGGTACAGAGAAGAGCGCCATACCAACTATAGGTAAAGGCAGCTAAGGCAGAATAACCATTATCCTGACAAAGCAGAACTTGGATGCTAACAATGTCAAACAAGAGATCGGGGCGAGAAATTAAAGCGGCTGAAGTAATGGCAGTCAAAATCCGCATTTTAGCTAAATAATACGGATCTGTTGCTTTTAATAAGTCAGGAACTGTATCAATGGCAGGTAAGGCGATTGCATTCTTGTCGCTATGGGTAATATCATCCAAAGACATCCCCATCATCGCCAAAGCATCTAAGCCCATATCAATGGCTTGTGCTGTCTGCCGACTGGTAATATAAATTTGAATTTTAGTCTCGTAAACTTCGATCGCATCGAGTTGATCCTGGACTTGTTGCAGAACGATCTCGCCTAACGTTTCAGATTCGCTAATATTGCCACTTAAGTATCCACTCTGCATCGCTTCGCAGTGCAAATTTAGGGTTAATTGATGGAGACTATCCCAAGGATGGGCGGGGAGTAAGTCAATTCCTTGTTTTAAGTACTTAAATGCCGAGCCATAAGCTGTAGCATGTTTTGCTTTCTGTCCGGCGATTAAGTTTAAGCGAGCTAGTTCGTTTTTTTGCGATTCTTGGGTGATTAACTCGATCCCCAAATTGAGATGACCGACGATATCAAAAATCGATTCTTCTCTCTCGGAACTTGAAAGTTTGTCGAGTAAAATATAGCCGATATCGTAATGAGTCAATGATTGGTGTTCGGGAGGAATCAGAGAATAAGCTGCTTGTTGAACGCGATCGTGTAAGAAGCGATAATTGACGGTAACTGTATCGGATTTTTCTGTACCATTTTTCCAGTCTTGGAAAAACTTGTAAGCGTCGCTCTGCGGTAAAATCAATCCTTCTCGCAAAGCTCCCCACAAAGCTGCTGCCACCTCTTCAAAAGCTGTTTTGCAAATGATACTTAAGGTCTCTAGATCGAACCGATTGCCAATACAAGCTGCTAATTTCAAGACATTTTGGCTCTCTTTTGGCAACTTGTACAATCGCCGAGCCATAAATTCAACGACATCCTCAGTTAGAGCTGCATCTTGTACCTTGACTAAATCGCATTGCCAATATCCAATATTTCGATCAAATTCAATTAATGCATCCTCATATAATCCTTTTAAAAATTGAGTAGTAAAGAAAGGATTTCCTTTTGTATTTTGATAGATTAAATGAGTTAGCGGAGCAGCTAACTCTATCGAGCAACTGAGCGTTTCTGCAACTAATTGGTTAATGTGGGGAATTGATAAAGGAGTTAGCGTAATGGTCGAAATTGTTGTCTGTTGTTTCTGTAACTCGGACAAAGTTAACATCAAGGGATGAGCCGGGAAGATCTCATTATCTCGATAGGCTCCCAAGAGGAGTAAATATCCCGTTTGGCGGTCTACCATCAAGACTTTGAGTAAATTTAATGAGGCAGAGTCTGCCCATTGCAAGTCATCGAGAAATAGGGTTAAAGGATGTTCTTTGGTGGTGAAGACGGCGATAAATTTTTCTAAGAGGAGGTTAAAGCGATTTTGGGCAGCACTACCGGAGAGTTCGGGAACTGGAGGCTGCGCTCCAATAATGCGCTCGAGTTCGGGAATGACATCAATGAGAACTCGGCCATTTTCACCGATCGCTGCCAGGATTTTCAGTTTCCAGTGAGCTAATGCAGAATCGGATTCTCTCAGTAATCGTCCCATAAAATCTCGGAAGGCTTGGACAAAGGCAGAGAACGGAATATTGCGGTTGAATTGGTCAAATTTGCCTTTGATAAAATAGCCACGCTGTTTGACAATGGGTTTATGTACTTCATTAATAACGGCGGTTTTACCAATGCCAGAAAATCCGGCAACTAGCATTATTTCGCTTTCGCCGGTAGCGACACGATGGAAAGATTCGAGTAGGGTTTCAACTTCGTGTTCTCGTCCGTAAAGTTTTTCGGGGATCAGGAAGCGATCGCACAAATCCCGTTCTCCTAAAGTAAATGCTGCGATCTTTCCTGTTTTTTTATATTCTTTTAGACATTTTTTCAGGTCGTATTTGAGTCCCAAGGCACTCTGATAGCGATCTTCGGCATTTTTCGCCATTAATTTTAAGATGATGTCGGAAAGGGGTTCGGGACACAATTGTCCTCCCAAACAGACCCAGGTGCTAATCGGTTCCGGATTTTGGGCGATATGAGCGTGAATTAATTCTAAAGGATCGTTACTGTTAAAGGGTAGATTTCCGATCAGGAATTCGTATAAGGTTACGCCCAGAGAATAGAAGTCGCTGCGATAATCAATACCTCGATTCATGCGTCCGGTTTGCTCTGGAGATAAATACGCTAAGGTTCCTTCTAAACTGTTAGGCGTTTGAATGGTTTGGGTTTCTTTTGGTAATAAGCTGGAAATACTGAAATCGATTAATTTAATTTGTTTGCTTTGCGGGCAAATCAGGATATTGGCTGGTTTGATATCTTTGTGAATAATCTGTTCTTGACTGAGATAGTGTAGGGCATCGGCGAGTTGTAGGGAAATTGCCAAGAACTCTTCTAAACTGGGAGTGAATTGGTGCCAATAATCGTGCAGCGCTATGGCTCCGGAATCGGGCATAATGAGAGCGTAGCCATTGCAGTAGCTCTCTAGAGCCAGAGGAGTGACGATATTGGCATGTTTCAGATGGCGGGAGATCGCATATTGATTGCGAAATTGCACTAATTGGTTAAAACTCGGATGGGGAGTCCGCAGAATTTTGACGATCGTTGAAGCGCCATCGCCAAGACGCATACCCTGATAAACGAGGGTGCGAGGGCCTTCGTAAAGACACTGTCCGAGTTGATAGCCGGGAAGAGTGGTCACTGCTTTGGTATGATAAGAGATCATAAATACTATGCTTATCCTATCAAATCAATTCGATAACTGAGTGCGATCGCGATCGCTCTTAATTTACGGGCACAGAAATGATAAATTCGGTACCTTGACCGAGTTCCGATCGACAGGAGATCGCTCCACCATGTTTTTCAACAACAATTTGATGGGCAATCGCCATGCCTAACCCCGTCCCTTTGCCCACTGCTTTAGTTGTAAATCCTTGCTCGAAGATGCGTTTTTTTACTTCTTCTGGCATCCCCGTACCATTATCGACAATTGCGATCGTCACAGTCTGTCGATCCGCACTCAATTGAGTCTCAATTGTAATCCGATTGGGGTCTTGTTCTATCTGTTCAAATGTTTTACCCTGATTGCATTCTTCTAAAGCATCGATTCCATTCGCTAACAGATTCATAAACACTTGATTGATTTGCCCTGGATAGCATTTGACTTGCGGGATTTTGCCGTAATTTGTGATAATTTCCATAGCCGGACGTTTTTGATTCGCTTTGAGGCGATATTTTAAGATGAGCAGGGTACTATCGATGCCATCATGCAAATTAAACTCTGTTTTTGTATCCGTATCCTTGCGGGAGAAAGTTCGCAAAGATGTGCTGATATTACCGATGCGATCGCAGCCGATTTGCATGGATGCAATCAGTTGGGGAAAATCTTCAGCGATAAATTCAGGAGCGAGGTCTTCAATCGCTTCAGCTATGGATGGGGGAATCGATGCATTGTCTTGATAGAGCGCGAGAATTTCCAGTAAATCTTGCAAATGTTCTTGTGCGGCGCTGATATTGCCTCCGATAAAGCTGACGGGATTGTTAATTTCGTGGGCAATTCCAGCCACGAGACTTCCCAAGGTGGCCATTTTTTCATTTTGCACCAATTGAAGTTGGGTCTGCTGCAAGTCCGTTAGCACTTGTTGCAAATTGTTAGCTATTTGTTGCGATCGCCGATACAAGCGAGCATTTTCCAGGGAAATCGCCGCTTGGGAGCAGAGTAGTTGGAGGATGTCCATGCGATCGTTGGTAAACGCGCCCGCACAATGGTTGTTTTCTAGGTAAAGAATGCCTCGCAGTTGAGCGCGATTCTCTTTCAGAGACGCTGCGCGAACGACTAAAGGAAGACAGAGAATCGATTGGGGTTGATAGTGTTGGATGTAAGTATCTCGAGCCAGAGCCACTTCTTGGCTGGCATTTTCTAACAGTAAGGGGTGTTGGCTGCGCTTGACTTTATTGACAATACTTAAAGGAACGGCGTTGCTGATTTCAACAGGGAGGGGTTTAATGGCGATCGTCTCCTCTCCAACTGCACGAGCGACTAGCATCAAGACTCCTTCTTGAAAGATCATTAAGGCGACGGTTTCGGCACCGGCATTTTCCCGTACCACCTGCATTAAATTAGCGATCGCGCTCTCTAAATCGATGTCCTCAGAGAGGGTGCGACAGGCTTTCATCAAGGTGGCAAAATCCAAGAAGGCTGAGGTTTCCGTCGTGGTTTTGGAAATTGTTCCTGCTGTTAAGGTTTTCAGGGAAGTTGTCGGTATTAAGCTAGGGGTTGGCAGTTCAAGAATGGGTTTGAGAAGGGCTGAATAGCGTCGTTCTAAATCTTCAACTTTGGCTTTGGCTCCCCAACAGGAGTAACAATAGTAGGCATCTTGCATGTAGTCTGCGGCTAATTTTTCTTTGCCCCAGTCGAGGTAGAATTTCGCTGCCAGTTCCTTGGCTAAGGCTTCTTCCTGAATGTACCCGTTTGCTTTGGCTCCAGAAATGGCGCGATCGTAATTTTCAATCGCTTCAGCTTTCTGACCCAGAATTCGATTGCGTTCTGCTTCTACGAGATAGAATTTATGTAGATAATTCATGGGCGCATTATCGGCCCAATATTTCATCTTAGTTTGATGACTTTCAATTTGCTCGAGAAGATGATTTTGTTCGCTTTTGCTGTTGGTCTTGGTAACCGAAATGATTTTAACCAGAGCATCATAGAAATAGAACAAAACCGTACAGAGCATAGCCACCACACCATCTAGATATTTTTCAGCGCCGGCAGCACTTTCTACAGCCTGTTCATAATCTTGAAAAAGGTAACACAGGCTGAGTTTGGCAACGTACATAAAAGCCAGGGTCGTTCGATTATTGGCTTCCTCATGCAACGGCACCATCTCGGTTTCATTGTAAGCCTCTCCAATCAGAGCGCAAGGATTATCGGCGCGACCCAATAAATTCAGGATCGTCTGACGCGAAAGATGAATCTGATGCAGTACGTGTTCTTGTTTCAGTTGAGCGATCGCCTCGCTATAGGCGAAAAACTCTCCTTCGAGACTCTCTAATTCTTGGCCGATAAACATGGAGTTAAAGCAATAGAACGATGCCGAATATCCGGCAAATTCTAAATCCCCTGTTTCTAAGCCCACTTGATACCCTTTACGGAGTAAATATCGGTTGCCATCGATCGATTCTCGCCAAGGCTTAATCAAGTGACCGACAAGGGGTAACACCCGAGCGGCAGTCCCCTTGACGTTTAATTTATCGATCAGACCTAATGCCAGTTCCCCAAACTGAGAGCCTAACTCAATGTCGTTCGCTACACCGCAAAGAATGAAGCCGTACATGGTATATCCAAAACCCGAGGCAGAGGTATTGCCGAATTCGATGGATAGATGCACCATCTTCATGACAATTAACGGGAAGAGTGCGGGAAAGGCAAAGTAGGCAGGGGGAGCAACACTCGATAAGATGCGGATGGCTGCTAATTGATACGGATCTTCCATCTCCGGTAAGTTTAAAAAGTCGGTAACCGACCGATCGCCGATCGTCGATCGCGTCTCTACCAATGCTCGTTCAAAGTCATCTCGATCGGGTTGTTCGGGTAATTGAATGCGATCGTCAATGAGGTTCAGTACCATCAGTGAAATTCGGATCGCTTCTAGGAGTTTGACCCGAGCAATATTGCTTTGAATTTGGGTGATATAGACATCAATTTTATCGAGCAATGTTTTTGCCTTTTTCAAGACTTCGGCGGACAATTGCTCCATCTGTTCAAAGTCAGCATTCAAATAGGCAGCCTCGGCAGATTCTTGATACAGTGCTAAGGTCAGTTCGTAAGCCCAATTCCACCTCTGCGCTCCCAATAACTCTCGACCGACGGAAAAATATTTAACGGCGGCAGCATAAGCTGTGGAAGTTTTAGCTTTTCGCCCCGCGCTCAGATTCAAACGGGCTAATTCTTCTTTCTCCGTCCACTCCCTGATAAATAGCGTCCCGAAATTGAGTTGATTGACAATTGCAAAAATTTTCTTTTCTTTGGTCTCGGACGAAAGATTTTGCATCAGCAGTTGTCCGATATGGTAGTGAGTCGTTTGTTTTTGCGCTTCTGGAATCAGAGAATAGGCAGCCTGTTGGACGCGATCGTGTAAGAAACGATAACCCACCGATACGACATCCTTGGGTTGATCGTCTACCCCATGACCGTGAAAAAACTTATAGGCTTCATTGGTCGGCAGAATCAGTCCTTCTTGAAGGGCACGCCAGAGATTCGCGGCGACCTCTTCCTCTTGCTCTTCGCAGATGGTTGCTAAGGTCTCCAGATCGAACTGATTGCCGATACAGGCGGCTAATTTCAAGACCTTCTGGGTGGCTGGTGGTAATTTCTGCAAGCGCCCTGCCATGAATTCCACCACATCATCGGTCAGTGCGGCATCGCGCACGCGGACGAGATCGCATTGCCAATAGCCCGAGTCGCGATTAAAGGCAATCAGTCGATCTTCGTGCAACCCTTTCAAGAACTGAGTGGTAAAAAACGGATTGCCTTGGGTTTTTTGATAGACCAATTCGGTCAGGGGTTGAGCCAGTTGTTCCCCACAACTGAGGGTTTCGGCGACTAATTGATTGATGTGATTTACAGCCAAGGGTTTGAGGGTAATGGTGGAAATAACGGCTTGCTCTTTCTCCAGTTCGGTTAAACTCAACATCAAGGGATGAGCGGGGAAGACTTCGTTATCTCGATACGCTCCCAGCAACAATAAGTAACCCGAATCGCGATCGCCCATCAACACCTTCAAGAGGTTGAGCGATGCAGAATCCGCCCATTGCAGATCGTCTAAAAACATCACCAGGGGATGTTCTGACTTCGCAAATACAGCAATGAACTTTTGCAGAAATAAGTTAAACCGATTTTGACCCGCATTACCAGAGAGTTCGGGAACAGGTGGTTGTTTGCCGATAAGTTGTTCGAGTTCAGGAATGACATCAATGAGGACTTGCCCGTTTTTGCCCACAGCTTCCAGGATTTTTGCCTTCCAGCGGGCTAAGTCGGCATCCGATTCTCCCAGTAACTGTCCCATCAAGTCTCGGAAGGCGATGACGAAAGCCGAGAAGGGAATATTA
>NZ_CEZBFX010000118.1:0-14909 GCF_982964205.1 Roseofilum sp.
GCGCTGTATCGCTTGAAAAAAAGAAGGTTATTCTGCATGAACTTTAGAGCGCCTCGCGCTGGTAGTATCAATTAACAATTATTCATTACTCCGCATCTGTTTCCAAAGTTGTGTATAGCTCTGCTGAGTTTGCTCCGAGAGGGGTAAGAGAAATTCACTATTGGCAAAAATGCTAGGATCGGGGAACTTCACTCCAGATTGAAAGATCGATGCAGGTAAACTATCGCGGTTCGTAGTAATTAATAGAGGTGAAGCGGTATCGGTAAATTGGGAGAGTTTGAGGGCTAAATCCGAGTTTAAAAACTGGTTCATCCATTCCTGAATACCGGAGTTCTTAGGACTTAGCTTAGGACTGACCCAAATATTCGCCCACAGTGCAGTTCCAGATTGGGGAATAATAGCTTTAAGTTTGTACTGATTTAAGATCGATAGAATATCTGTTGACCATCCGAGAGCTAACCAAGAATCTCCTTCAATTAGAGGTTGTAAATATTGGTCGGAGCTATAAAATTTAACTTGGCGATTGAGTTGTTTTAGGGTTGGAAGTAATTCAGGAATGGTTTCTAAATCGGGAGTGTTATAGGAATAACCGAGGGATTTTAAGGTTAAACCAATCACTTCTCTGGGTTGATTGAGTAAGGAAATTTGACCTTGCAATTCTTCTCGCCACAAATCTGACCAATCTGTGGGTTCCCAACCGAGGGATTTAAATTGATCTGGTCGATACACGATCGCCGTGGTTCCCCAACTGTAGGGCACTCCCCAAACTTCCCCATTCGGATCGAGATTCCCTTGGCGATCGCGCATTACTAAGCTCTGCCAACTTTTAGGTAATTGATCCCAAGAGAGCAAAGAGGTATCGATGGGTTGAATGAGTTGATTGGAGATCGCCTCCCTTAACCAAACATCTCCAAGCGTCACCAGATCCGGAGCAGAGGGAGCCGTTTGCCAAAAAGCTAAACTTCTCCATAGCGAATTCTCAGAATTCTTGGGTTCTCGCTTCAGAGATTGAAACAGGAGATCGAGTTGACTAACCGGAATCGCTTCTAAACTCACACTCTCCGGTAGTCCCTTTTTGAGTTCATTGATTAGCGTCGCTGGAATCGATCCCTTGAGAATAGAAATCTTTAAGCTGGCAGTGGGACTGCATCCCGTAGTCAAGACTGAGGACAATGATAGGCTCGATAGTGCTAAAGTGGCGGTTTTCAGGCTTCCCGACAAAAATCTTCGACGATCCATAACTGAGAAAATGTTAAGTATTTATTTACAGTTTTTACTAAAAGTTAAATGATTCAAAAATAAATCAAGAATCTTGTCAAAGCCTATCTAAAATCGTAGAGAACAATCCTCATCTGTAACTTCTGGAGTCCCCTATGGAAATCTTGGAAACCCAAATTATGATGCTGATGGAAAAAATAGAAAGCATGTCCCATTCGATTGAACGGCTTAATTCTAAATTCTCTTTGCTAGAATCTCAACCTGGGTCGAGCCATCTCCGAGCAGAAGAGACTCATCTGCCAGAACGGGGTAGTAGTAATCATTCCTATACTCATGAGTTATCCGATCTCCCCATTTGGGATCATAAAGATGTATTAGTTGATGATGATTATGATAACCGTCGTGAGATATCTGAATCCCGGTCAGATGCATATTTATCTCCTGAACTGCAAGTGCAGCGCTTAACTGCACAACTGACCGCTGCTTATAATCGCATTGCTGCTCTAGAGGAGCAATTACTGTCTAAGCGGATTCAATTCTAGCGCTGGGAACTAGGAAATAGGGAAGAAATAGGGAAAATGACTGACCTATATCTATCTATTACCCATTACCCATGAGAATAACGGTCGATTAAGGTTTCGATCGCCTCAAGGAGGTCTTTTCGTCTCCAATTTTGGCACAGGGTAGCGGCGATCGCACAACCCCCCGCACCAACACCTTCTTTTACGAACCCTTGTTCATACATTTGAAGGGAGTGATAGTTAGACTTAGCAAAACTCAGTTGGGTTGCCATCAATGGAACTGGAGGTAATAGTTTCGCTAAACCAACCGTGTCTCCCGTTGGATCTTCAGCCACCCATCGCGTTGTTCCCACCACCACTTCAGACGTATCCCAAATCTGGTTTTCCTCCTGAGCAATAGCTTGCATTAAGCCATACACAGCTAACAGTTGAGTGCCGCCAGCCAAGAGAACACCACAATATTGACTCGCGGCGATTGCCATTCCAGCAGCTACCGGTTGCATGGGATCGCCTACTGCTGCCATTAATTCCCACACCGATCCGGGCCGATCGAACCATCTTGCATGCTCTAACCCCTGCTTCACCACCTCTATTTTCTGAGCGTGGTTACAGGTGGGATGACTACTGTTCACTTTACCCGATGCTGGCCATCCCAACCCTGTCAAAATACTGAATGCGGTGGTTGTTCCGCCCACCACACATTCACCGATAATCAAATAATCGGTGTGTTGAGCTAACTGTGTTCCCCATTTTTGCCCTTGGTTAAACAGATGACGAACCCTTTCTCGATCTAAAGCTTGTCCGCTACTGACACAGAAGGCAGGAGTCCCCCCCAAATCTACCGCTTCTACAGGGGGAGGAATAGGTAATCCCGCATTCAACAAAGTAATGGGAATCTGGAGCGCTTCACAAATAGCACGGGAGATAAAGACGGGAGAAATACCGGCATGTAAGGGAGGTAACGGATAAGCATATTTCGGAGTCACCCCATTGTATAAAAATTCAGCATCTGCCAAACAGGTATAGCGCCGGTCTTCTGGCGTTGCCCCGGCAGCAGAGATTCCTGGAATTAATGCCGTTTCTGTGAAACCGAGAATACAAGCAAAATGGGGGCGACTTTTACGATACTTATTTAACCAATACTGCCCTCGATCGAACTCAGTGTAAACAGAAATCATATCAGTGAACCATTCGATTCTCCCCCATTCCCCATTCCCCAAACTACTCTCGATCTAACAGAATTTCCACCCAAGCGGGAGGCAATGGAATGGGGTTACCCAACTTTTCGAGAAGCAAACTAGAGACCAAATGGACAACGAACAAATAGATCAAATTATTGACTAAAATCATGACTACGGCGATCGCCTGTACGATCGTGATATCCGGCTCGGCCAATAATCCCAACTTCAGGAAGATCCAATCGATCAAGCTAGTCACCTGTGCCATCAGATACAGCCATAAATCCTCACCCAGGAGAATGGACACTAACCAAATTTTAAAGAAAAATCCGATCGCTCCCAACAGCGTTCCTAAACCAATAGATACAAACCAACTCGCTCCCCGCTTCCACATCATTCCCAACTGCACTCCCAACAGTCCAAAGGGAATTAGAAACAGGATACTGCGGGTTGGCCCCATTAAAACGGTTAAGAGCAAACCCGTTACCGTCATAGTCATCCAAGCATTGCGACTTCCCCAGCGCAAATAGGCTAAGGCGATCGGTACGGGAAAAAAGATCCGTAATAACGGCCCTGGTGGAAAATAATAATTCACCAACCAAATCAGACTAGAAGTACTTGCCAAAAACGCTGATTCTACTAGAGGTAAGGTCAGATTAACCTGACTCTCCGGTTTCTGATTACCCATTACCTATTACCTATTACCCATTAAACCATCAGTCGCTCTAAAGCACCCAAATCTGGAATACAAAGAGTATCGCGATCGGGGCGCACAATCAACTTTTTCTTTTCCAATTTACTTAAAACTCTGGTAACTGTTTCACGTGCTAATCCACTCAAACTACTTAATTCCCGATGGGGAAGATTCGGAATTTCTACACCCTCAGCCGTTTTCGTCCCTTGACCATCCGCCAAAAATAAGAGGATATCTGCTACCCGGGAGGTACTATCAGACTCCCGCAGTCGTAACCGTCGGTTGACTTGTCGTAAGCGACGCGCCATCAATTGGGCCAACCGGATACCCGCCTTCGGTTCTGTATGAATTAGGTTAACAAAATCACTAGCAGGCATATTACCAATCGTGGTTGGGGCGAGGGTAATCACATCAGTAGAGCGTGGGACCTCTTCGAGGGGAGCCATTTCTCCAAATAACTCCCCCTTACCAATAATATTGAGGGTAACCTCTTTACCATCTAAATTATAAGTGCGAATCTTAACCCATCCTTCCAAAATAAAATAAACCGAGCTACCCCAATCATTTTCCAATAGGATGACCTGGTTAGAAGGATGTTCTCGCACCACCACTTGCGCCGTCGTCCGTTCAACAATCTCCTCCGGTAACCCTTCAAAAAAGGGGGCTGATTTAATGAGTTCACGCTGATTCAATTCACCACGAGACTTGTGTCGTTCTACCATAGGGGTAATGTGCGATTTAAAAGACTAAAAGCGGAAATGACGACGGCTGAGGGCAGGCCATGGGTTTACAACCTAAACGATAAGGCAATCATAACGTAAAGTGCCTCAAAATCTACAAGATTTATCAGTCAATAGGGGCGATCGCCCTCAATAACGTGAACTCATAAAGTAAGATAAAGTTAATTTTCGCATCAAATCCCCCCTTCTTACCCAGTTTTGACTTAAACTGCTTGCAGTATGCCCACCTTCAGCAAAACCGACCGAACGTATAGTTAGGGATGACGATTGTGACACCTCAGACTGACCAGCGTCAAGCACTGATAACAGAAATCGATAGTGTGCTATCCAAAACCCAGTCTCGCCTTCCCTGGGTGATGGCGGGAGAGGTGAGCCAACAACGTCGAGTTTTAAGACGGGTTCGGGAGTATTTGGGCAGTTTACCCCTTTCCCCAACTCAACGCCCTGCTGCCAAAGGTCAACTTCCTCCCTCAAGCCGTTCGACTCCTGGCAGTCGCCGTCGTCTTTCCTTACTGGGGGCGGATCTTTCCCAAGAGCGCCAACCTATACTAGAACCACAGAACTCAGCAAATCAACAAATTGTGCAAGCTGTGGTGCAAGATTTGCGATCGAGCATTCTGATCCCCTTGCAAGAAGAAATTGCTGCCCTACAAAACCAGCGGGAACAGATGCGCCAGGAACTGCAATATCTGGATCAACAGCGCGGCAAGAATGCGATGTCAGGTCAATCTCAGAAAATGATGACTGAGTTTTTCCAAACTCTGATCGATCGCTGTGCACAAAGTTTAACCCAACAGGTAGCTCAGAATTTAGCGGATTTGCAGGTAGAATTGCTGCAATATCAGTCCCGCGAACCCCACGATCCAATTCTGGCTGCCGATAGTAGCACCGATCCAGCTCTGCTGACTCCCCAAGAACGACTCGAACAATTGAGGGCACTGCAAGCTCAATCGGATAAACTCCTCAAAACCTTAGATGCATCTATCAATGTAGTTTTTGAGACACTGCAAAGTAATCTTCAAAGCTATAGTGAATCAATGACCCAAGGAGTTGAGCATATGTATAGCTTGGGTCAACAGGGCGAGGTGATGTTTAGTGCCTTGGTCAATCGGTTAGCATCCCAGTTAGGACGAGAAGCATCTTCTTATATTCAAAGCCGTTCTGAAGACTCTTTGGGAGAAACATTGGAAACACCGAGTGGGGGAAAATCCCTGACTCCTTCGGCGATCGCTCCTGAAACCGATCGAGCAGCCCAAAATGCCCAAACCTCAGATCCTCCCGATCGCCCTGTTGTCCAACCTAGCGATCCCCAACATTTAACCGAGTCGGTTGAGTTAGCCCAAGAGGTTGAGGAGGAAGAGGATAGCTTTGAACCGGAATCCATAGATGATGAGAATGCAGAGGAATTAGAAGAGTTAGTAGATCTTGATGAAGAGATCGGGTTGGAGTTTTTTGAACAATTTGAAGAGGTTGAAGAGAGTGTTGAAATTGCAGCAATCGAAGAGGATCAAATCGATCGACTCTCTAATGAACCATCAGCGGATGCCGATCGGCTCCTAGAAGAGGAGATGGAAGGTGATGAATTTTATGATGCACTGTTTGCTTCCGATCGGTTTACAACAGGTGAAAGGGAAGATGAGGGAGAATCCGATGATCCCCTGCAAGAGTTTGCAGAAGAGGCAGAAGTGGATGAAATTGCCGAAGAACCTGAGCCAGAATTGAATGTAGAGGCGATCGCAGCACCAGAAGAACAAGGGGAGCAACCCGTAGATGAAGAGGCGATCGCCGAAACCCTAGAATCAGATTTATTTGAAGGACTAGGTGATGTTGAAGCCCAAACAGACGAGCCACAAGAACCTTTAGCCGCAGAGGAATTCCCTGCAACTGACTTATCCTCACCCTCTTCAGTTCTAGAATCAGATTTATTTGAAGGCGCTCCGGCTCCTTCCCAAGTAGAAGATCCGGTATCTCTAGAAACTTTTATGGAATTATTCGGCGAAGAAGATTCACCACCTCAGATTATATCGGAGAGCCTAGAAACCCATTGGGCCGACGAAGCCCCCTTAAACGCCACAGAAGATCTTTATATCTCTGCTTCTCCCGATGAAGTCTTATTACCCACCGAGATCCAAGAAGCACAGGAAGTCAGTCAGTTAAATTTACAGGGCGAAGTCTTAGAACAGTTAAGTCAGGATTTATTTAGTCTCGAAGGTGAGGGAACTTCTCCCGTTCCTGAGTCAGTTCCAGAAGAGCAAGTTACGGATCTATTTGGGAATTTAGAACCCGCCAGTCCCACAATTTCCGCTCCTGAAGAAGAGTCTCTTATGAATGAAGAGGAGACTCCCCTGAATACGGAGAATTTCCTCAATGAAATTTTAACTCCTCCCGAGTCAGGAATTTTGGCAGGAGAAGAAGAACCTGAAGATCGAGAAAATTCTGAATCTGGAGTAAGAGTAGATAGTTTATTTGAAGGATTCCCAGAAGAGCAAACATTCCAGGAGTCAACTCCAGAGGAAGAAGCAGCAGATTTAACTGGCCTGTGGGAGGATGAAAGCAGTCTCAACTTACCGGAGTCTTTAAGTATCGATACAGTGTTTGGGGAAGAGTCTGAGAATTTAGACACCGAAGAGCCGAAATCCATTACCGTAGATAATGTGTTTGAAAAATACAATCAGGGAAATAAGGACGCTATCGATCCATCCGCTGGGCGATCGCCAAAAGGCACATCGACGATAGAAAACATGTTTGAAGGATTTTTGCGGGGAGAAACGGTAAACGTAGATGAATCCCTACCAGCATCAAGTGAACCTGATGGAACAACTGTAGAAGAAACTTTAGAAGAAACCTTGACCCTAAATGATGTCTTTGAAGGGTTGGCAGATGATGACGATCCTGAGCCACCATTGAATTCTTTGAAGAAAAATTAATTCTGAGAATGAGAGAGAGCAGAAGTGTGAAGAGCCATTCTGATGGGCAAAATCCGCTGTGGTATTTGGGAATCGATTGGGGAACAACCGGCATTTCAGCCGTGTTACTCAATTACTCAACACGCTGTTTTTATCCCTGGGAGCGTTTCCCAACTGAGCGAACCCAGGTTGGGGTGTCTCTAAAACTTTGCTTAGATTGGGGTTTACCTGGGGTCGATGGGGACTCAATTATTGAGGAGATGGTGTCCCAGTTGCAAGGGATGGCGAATGAGCAAGAAGAGTATAGCCAAGAGGTTTGGACTCAGTTAAGTGGAGTGATTGTGGGCTGTCCAGCCCATTGGAGTGATGCCTATCGCTTTAATCTGCGAGAGGCAATTTTAAGGACAGGTTGGGTTGATCGACCTCACCAAATTCTGTTCTTAGAAGAGCCAATTGCTTTAGTCATATCAGAGTTGCGTGATACGGCTCAGGGTACTCAATGGCAAGGCGCAACATTGATTCTAGATTCGGGAGCAACGATGACGGAGTTTGCTCTGGTGGATGTTCCGTTAAACAAATCCCAACTCAAGCCGGAAAATTTCCATTTGGGATCTTTGGCTTATGGGGGAGATGCGATCGATCAGGATATTATTGTTCAATTGTTATTGAATGTGGACTATCCATTATTATCTGCTTCATTAGAGCAAGAGCAGGGAATAAAGTTGCCCCAAGTGGGAGAGGTGGATTTAGAAAGCCGTTATCACTTTAGTCAATATTTGGGACGTTCAGATTGGGGTCAGGGGTTATTGGCGATCGCCAGAGAGGTTAAGCATAGACTTCAGGCACAAAACCAGATTACAGTACGCCTCAAGCAGCAAAAGTGGACTATTCAGCGTCGCGATTTAGAGATGAAGGTGTTTGTGCCTTTTTTGCGTGCCCTGAATCGGGAGATTAATCGCCTGTTTGTCAAGACGGGAGTCGCCCCCCAAGCAATACGCCAGGCTTTGTGTACGGGGGGGAGTGCATCTTTAGTGGCGATCGCCCGTTGGTTACGGCAAAAACTACCCAGCGCGGCAATTATCCAAGACCGTACCCCACAAGGTCAACCGCCTAAATGTAGTCGGGTAGCTTATGGATTAGCGAATGTACCGCTCTATCCCCAAGTTCTCAATACGGTACGTCATCAATATAGTGATTATTTTCTGTTGTTAGAATTGCTCAGGGTCATGCCTAATGAGGCGATCGCCGAGGGGCAGATTTTCTACTTGTTAGAACAACGGGGGATTAATACGGCAGTTTGTGGCGATCGCTTGCGCAAACTGCTCGCAGGCAATCTTCCCCCTGGACTACTTCCGAAAACATCAGATCGCCTTTACCTGAGTCCTCAATTAGAGCTTAATCAACCCCTATTTATTGCTCAAGGAACTGGATTATATACTCTCAATCTAGAACAAAGAGCGATCGTGATGAACCAATTTGAGCAAGTTCTCGCCACCTCTAACCAAACCTTAGACGATCCCTATTTAGTGCTTTGGTAAAGAGGGGTTAGGCAAGAGGGAGCTGACAAACTGTACATCACCTTAACTTGTAATTACCAACCACCAAAACCCATTTTTAATTTTTAATTTTTAATTGATAAGATAAGTATAGGTCTCGATCCATTATTGTCTGGGAGGTAGAGCAAAAATGGTAGTCGCACTTGAAGCTTTGCAGCAGGTGAAGGGTATGAGTCTAGAGGAGTTTCTGAATTATGATGATGGCACAGATACGGTATATCAGTTAGAAGATGGGGAGTTGGTAGTTATGCCTCCAGAAAGTTATCTGAATCAGCGAATTGCTGTGGCTTTACTGATTTATTTTGCTCAGATAGGTATTGCTCCAGAGTGTTTACTGATCAAAACTGAAGTCGTAGTCAGTGGGATGCGCCCGACGTTGCGAGTGCCCGATCTGTTAGTGTTGTCAGAAGAAGGAGCGCAGTCCTTACAAGGAGCAAGTCGCTCCACAATTAGCTTGGAGATGCCTCCACCTCAGTTAGTCGTGGAAGTCGTTTCACCAGGCAAGGAGAACGCAAACCGAGATTATCGGTATAAACTTTCACAGTATCAGTCCAGGGGCATCTCCGAGTATTGGATTGTCGATCCCATGGAAGAACGAATAACAGTATTTGTGCTAGTCGAAGGGTTGTATGAGTCGCGAGGGTTTTCGGGAGAAGAAGTGCTAGAGTCGCCCTTTTTGCAGGGGTTTTCGGGAGATCGGACTTTGTCTGCGGTGCAAGTTTTAAGAGGTGGAGTTAATTCGTAGCTAAGGAACTCGTTAAGTTAGGACAGCTAAATTGTAGTTTTAGGAAACAGGGAACAGAAAATGTCTTAACTCCCTCTTCCCTTGCTATAGATGCAAGGTGTGTTAGCGAGAGCGCAGAACCCCCACTGCTCGACTCAGGCTATTCCCTATTCCCGTTACAATCGCTTCTGGATATTCCGACCGTGAGTATCTGTACCACAGGTATGCAGTAAATTATAGAGTTCGCCCAGTTCTCGAACTTGCTTGGTTTGTTTGGGACTCGGTGTCCAAGGTGTGGGATTATTATAAGCGTAATAGGTTTCTACCCCATCAATGCCAAGATAGACAGCTTCAGGAATTAATTCAGTGGCTGGATAACGATATCGGGCTGGATGAGCGAGAACGGCTAAACCGCCTGCTTTATGAATGGTATCAATAACTGCTGAGGCTTGATAGGCGTTGCCTTCCACAGCATGGCCTTGGAGATAGGGTTCTAAAGCTCGATGATCGGGGTCAAAGGCGTAACCGAGAATGTGAACTTCTGTTTTCAACAAATAAGCATTGATTTCTACACCACTCCATAGGTGGAGGGAGGGTTTCGGGTTGAGATTGGGATGATTGAGGCAGTTTTGGGCGGTTTTGTAACCGCCAACACTATGGTGATCTGTGATCGCCAGTCCCTGCAATCCGATCGCGATCGCCTGGTCAATAATCTCTTCCGGGCGTAATTTTCCATCAGAAAACTGGGTATGCATATGAAAATTGTAGGAATTGGGACAACTCCTTTCATTAATGTTCGCCAATACTTCTCTGAGGGCCCGTGCTTCTTCCTGCTCTCCAGCCTGGTTTGACAAGGATGGAGCTGGAGCTAGATCGATCATCATCTTTCTCAATCTCAAGATAAAGTCTTGTTGTCTACTATAGCCAATTTTGAACTTATGTAACGTTACTTTTTGATTGAGATGTGCGATCGCAATCATAAGTCAGACTAAGAAGTAATTATACTCATCCGATCCGATTTGGATTCCGTGAGATCCCCAGGGCCATTTCCCCGAATGGCGCGAAACATACCAAACCGACATAAACCCGTCCCAAAAGCTACCCGCATCAACAATAGAGTGGGCACTTCTCGCAAGGATTTAATCAAACCGGGTAAGCCAAACTTGACCAGACCTTCCGGTCGAGTGACCCCTTGCCAAATAGAATCAAGCCAAGAGGGAAGGGTGGGTTCTGTCCAATCATCAGTAACGACCTGTCCCTGGGCGTATCCCGTCGCTTCTAGGAGTTCAGAAAACCCTTCAATACTAGAAAATGCAGGATGAGACCACTGGTCTAACAATTGTTTCATAATCATCCGTTCTAGGCCATTTAGGGGAATTTGCCGGTCATCCCGTTGATTCCAGTCAGCAACCACTAAAAGTCCACCGGGTTTGAGGACTCGGAGTAATTCTTGGGCGAAAATCGCTTTATCGGGCATATGGGGTCCTGCTTCAATTGACCAGACCACATCAAAACTGGCATCCGGGAATGAAAGCGCCATGGCATCATCAACGGCAAATTTTGCATTCACCCCTTCTGGCGTTAATTCTTGGGCCCGTTGTACCTGTTGGGGGCTAATAGTAATCCCTGTCACATCAAAACCATATTCGGTTGCTAAAATCCGGCTACTGCCCCCAATACCACAACCGACATCTAAAACAGTCGTATTCGCAGGTAAGGCATCTAATCCGCCCCAACGCACCATTTCATGGACAAAATCGGCTTTAGCGGTTAAAAAATTTTTCCGCTGTGGAGGAGAGCCATAATGGCCTAAATGGATATGTTCGCCCCAGTAGAATTCTAATATCCCTTCCTCTGTCCATTGGTCGTAGGAGTTGGCAACGGAAGCGGAGGATTCATAGCGACGAGCGGTGACCAGATAGAGAATAATGGCGATCGCCATTAACGCTAAAATTATACCCGCACCTAAAAACAAGATATTCATCAAAATAGAAAAATAGAGAATTGGTATGAAGGCTTTATTGAGGATAAATGATTTTTCAGATCCTTACAGCTTTTAAGCATTGATATTGTCATGCCATGCTGTTAAGCTTGTATTGCGCGACTTTTAATAAGCAGACAAAAGTTTATTCACATTTTATATAAGTTGGAGGAATTCCATGGGAACTATCGCACCATCAGAGGATCGATCGGCGCAATTCTATCAGGCATACCAGCCCTTCAAGGAAACCGCACCGGTTGAACTGCGTTCCGGTTTCTCAGATACTGATGCCCAGATCGCGATCCGAGCAGTTTACCGCCAGGTGTTGGGCAATGCCCATGTGATGGAAAGCGAACGGCTTACCGTTCCTGAGTCCCAACTGAAACGGGGACAATTGAGCGTGCGCGAATTTGTCCGCGAGGTGGCTAAGTCAGACCTCTATCGTTCCCGTTTCTTTGAGAATTGCTATCGATACCGGGCGATCGAGCTTAACTTTAAGCACCTACTCGGACGCGCGCCTGATAACTTCGAGGAAATGCGCTATCACAGCACTGTTTTGGATGAGAGCGGGTTTGAGGCGGATATTGATACTTATTTGGATAGCGATGAGTATCAGACGATTTTTGGGGAAAGTATCGTACCTTATTATCGGGGCTATCGCACCCAGCCAGGGCAATCGATGCTGGAATTTACGAATATGTTGCAATTACTGCGGAGTGCTTCGAGTAGCGATAAGGATTTGGCTACTCAAAATAAACCTCAATTAACCCGTGCCCTGATCCAAAATTCCCCCTATGGACAGCTCAAAGTCAAGGATGTCAGTGAAATCCTGGCAGAGGTCCTCAGACCTAAGTATCAGTTCATGACAACAACACGCATTACACCAGAGCAAGCAGCTAGGAATTTGGCTTTGCAGCAAAGAATGCAGGAGCAAGCGGAGGAAATCGATCGCTTGCAAAAGCAATTGGCAGATTTACGCCCTTTTGCAGCGATCGGAGCTACACAAGTCAAAAGTGATTGGCGCTCTTCAGTTGTCTCTCCTTCTAAGGAAACATCGGCTTCTCTACAACAACAGGCAGAGGCACAATCCTCTCTGATTGCTTTGTTACAAGAACAGCTTGCTGAAACGCGACGCTACGCCACGATTGGGGAAGCTCGCTTGAATAAATGGCGCACCCGTATCTTCAACAGTTAGTGTTCTGGCCCTAATCCCATTTTTCTATGAAGATGCCCTTAACAAGTGGCCCTAAGTCTCTTGTCTCCCCAGAATACATTCGTGGCAAGCTTAAGTGGCAAGCTTAAAGAGAAATGGGATTACAGCTTTAACGAAGGTAGAAAGCTCACAATACCAGGGAAAAGAATTAGTAAGACCATCACGATTAATTGCAGAATAATAAACGGAATAGCTCCTTGGTAAATTTCCTCTGTTCGCACTTCTGGAGGGGCGACTCCCCGTAGATAGAAGAGGGCAAAGCCAAAGGGAGGTGTGAGAAAAGAGGTTTGCATATTAGCCCCTAAAATTACACCAAACCAAACTAAATCTAAGTTAAATTGTTGGGCGATGGGGACAAACATGGGAACGACAATAAAGACGATTTCAAAGAAATCAATGAAAAAGCCCAGGATAAAGACGATCGCCATACTGATGGCGAGAAATCCGATCGCTCCTCCTGGTAAATTCGTAAACCATTCCCGGACTAGACGCTCTCCCCCTAAACCACGAAAGACTAAACTAAAGGCTTTGGAGCCGATTAAGATAAAGATCACCATGCATGTGGTGCGTAAGGTGACATCGCAGACTTCCTGCAAACTTGTCCAAGTGAGTTGGTGATTGGCATACGCTAAGACGATCGCCCCTAAACAGCCGACTGCACCTGCTTCCGTGGGGGTAGCAATGCCAAAGAAGATACTCCCCAAAATCATAAAAATCAGTAAGATAGGGGGAATCATAACTTTGAGAACTCGCATCCCTAACCGCGGTGCTTTGCGGATTTCAGGCGGAAGGGGAGGAGCCAGATCGGGACGGATGTTAGCAATAACTAATACATGGATTAAAAAGGCTGTGGTCATCAGTAAACCGGGAATTAATGACCCCATAAATAAATCCCCAACGGATACCCCTAACTGGTCTCCGAGTACCACTAACACCACGCTAGGGGGGATAATTTGTCCTAGAGTTCCCGATGCTGTGATTACTCCCGCAGCGAGGGAGCGATCGTACCCATAGCGCAGCATTGTTGGCAAAGAAATCAAACCCATTGCTACGACGGTGGCGGCGACGACTCCGGTGGTTGCAGCTAAGAGCGCTCCAACTAAGATAACGGCGATCGCTAACCCTCCCCGCACCCTCCCAAACAAAATCCCCATGGTTTCGAGCAAATTCTCGGCAATACCAGATTTTTCCAGCATCGAACCAATGAAAATAAAATAGGGAATCGCCAGCAGGGTAAAATTCTTCATAATGCCAAAAATCTGCTCTGGCATCGCTGACCACAAGATCGGGTCAAACGTCCCCACTGCCATACCGATGAGGGTAAACAGAAGAGCAGTAGCGCCAAGGGAAAAAGCTACCGGATAACCGATCGCCAGCAGAAACAGCGCTCCGACAAACATCAGGGGGCCAAGCCAATCCAAAGCCATGTCAGATGAGGGGAAACAGAATGTGAATACCCTATCATCAAATGGGCTGGTAATCGGTCATCAGTAATGGGGAAAACTGGTTATTCGTCGGTTTTGTCGGAGGGGTTGAACACAAAGTCTAAGTTTTTAATCGCTTGGGAAATTCCTTGTAGAATCAGTAAACCAAAACTGACCAAAATCATGGTTTTAATCGGGTAGCGCACCAAACCACCGGGATCGGGGGAGTTTTCCAGCAGTTTCCAAGAGTTAACGACTGACCCGGTAGAATAGAAGAGAATCATCGTACAAAAAGGAATTAAAAAGAGCAGGGAACCCACTAAATCTACCCAGGCTTTTTGTTTCGGAGTTAAGCGACTTTGGATCACATCCACCCGCACATGATTATTGTGTTTTAGGGTATAAGCTGCGCCTAAAAGAAACACCAAATCGAACAGATACCATTGAATTTCTAAAAGGGCATTGGAGCTAAGATTTTGCCCAACTGCTCGCCCCACATAGCGTCCAAAGACATTCCAAGAGCCGACTCCGACCATCACCAAGGTGAGCCAATAGGCAGATCTGCCAATCCGCTCATTCAGGCGATCGATGTTCCGAGATAGACGTAATAAGAATTCCACGTGTTCTTTTCCTAGGTTATGAACAGACCAATGAACAAAAGTTGGTCAAGTCTTCCGGATCGGTCCTGGGATTCAAGGGATTGACATCCACCCCTGCCTAAAGGCGAGGGGATTCCTAAACCTCACGTTAGCGA
>NZ_CEZBFX010000119.1:0-14881 GCF_982964205.1 Roseofilum sp.
CAGTATTCCAATGAATCCATTATGATATAAAATCCGAAAAATCAGCAATGATAAGTTATTGCGAACGGAACGCAGTGAAGTGAAGCAATCTGATAATATCGAGAGTCTTGGCGATTGCTTTCCTGCCGTCGCAATGACAATTATTTAAACGGAATCAGGTAGGTTCAATTCCTACACTACCCTCCAAATGCTACCATCCCTTGATGGGAGGTCTAATTCTTTGCTTGACCCAAGTAAAATATTTTGGATCTTCTTGTGCAAAAAGATCCTTACCCTCTCCCATGTATGCTCTAGTCAGTTCATCTAACGCTCTACGAAAATCACCTAGTTCATAGTGTACTTGACCCAATCTCAGATGAATAAATGGATTACCAATGGCATCAGGGCAATACATTGCATCCTGAAGGATTTTAAGTGATTCAGGATAGTTCTTCATCAGAAAATAAGCATCTCCAATTGCTGTTAAGATCCAGGTTGAGGCCACCCACTCCTCTTTGGGATCGGGAATCATTTGTAATGCTTTATAGTATTGTGATAAGGCAAGATCGAATTTTTCTTCATCCGCATATCGATCGCCTGAATCACATAATTCAACGATTTGAGTATAAATTTCTGGTTCTAGTTCTTGCATAAAATTTTCACTCTTAATTTATAAAAGAAGGCGATCGGTAAATTTGATACTCATTAACCCATCATTTTGGAACTGAACTCAATTTTAGCTACAAGACGGCGGCAAGACGAGCGTAAGTGTGACACACTAGAGGATATTATTCTTCAAAAACCCTATCACCACAAGCGACTCTATGACTCTTGTAATTCAAGCGCCGATCGCCAACGACCTATCCGTTAGAACCTATCACGCCACCAAACATCGGTTTGATGAAAGCTGGGAAGTGATGCTATCGAGTCTCCTGGGATGGGGACGCGCAGCAGGTGCAGACTTTATCGAATTCTTCCTGGAGCGGATCAACTATATCAGTTGTATGGGCGAAGAGGATACCATTACCAGTATTTCCCCGCGCTTGTCTACCGGTGCAGGGGTGCGGGTATTTCGCGGCAAAGCAGACTGTTATGTGAGTACCAACGATTTATCCTTTACGGGACTCAAAGCTGCTCTGGAAAAAGGATTACTGATTCTTGGCTTTAATTTGCCCTCTGCCAACTCTTATATTCCCGAAGTAAACCTCGAACCCCTGCGCGATTATGCCAGCACCAAGGGGAAAGAACTGTGGTTAGAGAACTGTAGCTCCATGCAAGAGATGGGAGATATTCTATTACAAGCAAGCGATCGCCTCAACCAAAAAGCCTCCCATATCCAATCTCGCCGCGCTGTCTACTTCCGCGACTGGCAAGAAGTCCTCGTCGCTGCCAGTGATGGTACCTTTGCTCGCGATATTCGCCTCACCCAGTCCGTTGGTTGCAGTCTGCTCTGTGCCGATGGCAGCCATCGCACCTCCATCGGGCAACGGCTCGGTAGTACAAGCCAGCCTAATTTTTTACGAAATTGGGAGAGTGAAAATACGGCTTTTGAATTAGCAGAAGCAGCGGGTAAAATGCTCTATGCCGACTATGTAGAATCGGGAAATTATCCGATTGTAATGGCGAATCAATTTGGTGGCGTAATTTTCCACGAAGCGTGCGGGCACCTCTTAGAAACTACACAAATTGAGCGAAAAACAACTCCCTTTATAGATAAAAAAGGCGAAAAAATTGCCCATGAAAATCTCACGGCTTGGGATGAAGGACGCTCAGAAGGTGAGTTTGGAACCATCGATATGGATGATGAAGGAATGCCGACTCAGAAAACCCTTTTAATTGAAAATGGCATCCTGAAAAACTTTATCTCCGATCGCGCTGGTTCGATGCGGACGGGACATCCTAGAACGGGTAGCGGTCGCCGTCAGTCCTACACCTATGCCGCCGCTTCCCGGATGAGAAATACCTACATTGCTCCAGGAGCCTATTCCTTAGATGACATCTTTGCCTCCATTGATAAAGGCATTTATTGTAAGAAAATGGGCGGCGGAAGTGTCGGCCCAACCGGTGAATTTAACTTTGCCGTTGATGAAGCCTATTTAATTGAAAAAGGAAAGGTTACCAAACCCTTAAAAGGTGCAACCTTAATCGGGGAAGCCAAGGAAATTATGCAGAAAATTTCCATGAGTTCCCAAGATTTAGGCTTGGCGGCTGGATTCTGTGGTTCTGTCAGTGGTAGTGTTTATGTTACCGTTGGCCAGCCTCATATTAAGGTCGATTCTATCACCGTGGGCGGGCGATCGTAGAGCGCGAAGCGCTAGGGAATAGGGAATGGGGAATAGGGAATGGGGAATAGGGAATAGAAAAAAACAGATTTTACCTATTACCCATTACCCATTACCCATTACTCATTACTCATTACTCATTACTCATTACTCATTACCAATGGTACAAACAATCGATTCATTAACCAGCTCTGCAAAAGAGAGTGCCCAAAAACTGGGTATTCAAAAGTTTGATATTTATGGTTCTGCTGTCGAAGAAACCAGCGTGCAAGTCGATAGCGGCGAACCGGATCAGGTGAAAGCATCTCAGCGTTCTAGTATTACCGTCAGGGTATGGAACGAAGAAAATCGCATGGGCATTACCAGCACCACTGAACTCGATTCAGAGGGGCTAGAATTGGCGCTAAAAACGGCCTATGAAGCCAGTTTTTTCGGCATGAAAGAGCATGTGCCTGATTTTAGTCCGGAAGCGACTTCACCCCTGGAAAGTCCAGTAGATAAAGTGCCTCAAGCATCGGTAGACATCTTGATTGAGAAATTAGTGGATGTAGAGAAACAATTACTCGACTCCCATGAGGCGATCGCCGGAGTTCCCTATAATGGATTAGCACAACGGGATGTTGAGCGCTTTTATGTCAACAGTGCCGGGGCTGCTCGTCATGAGGGCGGTTCGTATGCCTCCATTTATCTGTACACCAAAACCGAACAGGAAGGCAAAAAACCGCGCAGCGCCGGTTCAGTCAAATTTGGCAAAGGGTTCGAGAAACTAGATATCGAAGGCTGCTTAAAAGAAGCCACCGAAAAAACCATCAGTCACCTGAATTATCAGAAAGTGAAATCGGGGAAATATTTGGTGGTGTTTTCACCTGTGGCATTTCTAAGTCTGTTGGATTCCTTTACCAATATCTTTAATGCCCAAAATATCTTAGATCGTCAAAGTTTATCCACTCCAGAATCTTTAGGAACACCCATTGCCTCTCCCCTGCTGTCGTTTTGTGATGATGCTTTGCATCCCGAAAATATTGCTAAAACTACATTTGACGGAGAAGGAACGCCGACACGCCGAGTGCCCATTATCACCGAGGGCGTGTTAACCCATTTCTTGCATAGTGCAGGAACGGCTAAACGCATGAATGCTCAACCCACAGGACATGCCAACATTGGCGCAAAAGTCACAGTTGGTCCCCACTATTATCATGTTTTTCCCGGACAAAAGAGCGATTCTACCTTTAGCCTAGATGCAGCCGAAAACGTGATTTTCATCGACGAACTGAATGCTCTCCATGCTGGAGTCCAATCCTTACAAGGGTCATTTTCCCTTCCCTTTGACGGTTGGCTTGTCAATAAAGGGGAGCAGATTTCCATCGATTCTGCCACCGTAGCGGGTGATATTTTAGAAGTGCTAAAATCCATCGTCTATGTGGAACCCGAACCAGAAATTACTCCCGATGGTGTTTGTCCTCGCATCTGGATTGAAGGATTATCCATCACCGGAGAATAGGAGAGTTGATGGATAATTAATTGCATAGGCAGGTTCACTCAATATCGCCTAATTCTCACCAATAACTCTTGTGAACCTGCCCAATCGAAGGGTTATAGCGCTAGGCAATAGGCAATAGGCAATTTTTGCCTAGCGCCCACCGCCATAAGTCTTTAGATCGATTTTATATTCAACCAGGGCAAATCATGCTTATATAGAGTCAAATCTGTTGAGGAGAATGCGATGGATAGAGTTAGCATCAATTCCCTAGGTCGTTTTCGCCAAAGCGCGATCGCCACTCTTTTGGGAACCGCAGCCAGTGCAGCCAGTATCGTCTGTTTCGCTCCCACTGCCCAGGCTGCTGATACGATCATTTTCAAATATAAATCTGAGCAAATCACCCTTGAAGTTCGTGAACTGAGAGACTTTGCCCGCACCGGCGAGATTCCTTCTGACTTACGGCGCTTCTTAGACGATACAGATCAAGTGCCATCGGAAGTCCAAGATGTCCTCAATTTGTCGATTCGGGTTAATCCTAACTTCCTCCGAGACTTGATCGACACCTCCACAGGGGAATTTGTGGTTCTGAAATTAGATGAGGCGATCGCCTCCTCCGCCAGTCGCCAAGACTTAGACGCGGTTAAAAATACTCTCCTAGAAGCGGTAGAAGACGATGGGGAACTCTCCATTATTGGCTTACTCGAACGTTATCCCATCGAAACAATTACCGTAGATCTTACCAATTTAGAGCCGGTTTATTTACAAGCCAAAGCTCTGGTCGAGCGCATTATTCCTGCTTTAGAAGTGGCCAAACGCTTCCTTCAGGATATCGTCTGTGAATGCGAAGAAACCAGTAATCTGCCCACAACTGAAGGAATTTCTGCTTCTGCATCCTCCAGCAATAGCTGCAAACCCAGCACCTATACAGCAGAAGTTACAGAAGAAGGTATCGTCATTAAAGATATTGCCGATGACTCCATTGTGTTAGAGTCAGTCAGCTTTACAAACCTTTCTCGTCTCAGCGCCAGCGTTGAGTAATCTGGTTGATTAGTTTTGAGACTCAATGCTTATGTCTACAGTTATACAGTCCATTCAACAACAGGTTTCTCAGTGGATGGTTCGCGCCTGTCCCCTTGTGTGTGCAGGTGTGGCGAGTCTGTGTTTAGGAAATTCAGCAGCTCTCGGTGCTGAACGGGTCGTGTTAAAGTATGGCCCCGTTTCTCGATCCGTTCCTGTTGAAGATCTAGTTGAGTTTGTGGAAACGGGAGAGGAATCCCCGATTATCGGATTTATTCTGGATGTGTCCAATGCCGATCCAGAGCAGATACGCGAGTTATTAACCTATAACATAGGGGTTAATGTATTATTCGTGGATCGGGTATTTTACTCCTTACCCGGAGAGTATGTACTCTTTGAATTAGGCTTCTTATTTAGTACCCGGTCGGGAAAAGCCAATATTCAAGCCTTGCGCTCTGCAATTACCCTATCTGCCAGTGATGATGGCCAGATTTCTCTGTTAGAGTTCTTGCAGAACTATCCCACGGAAGGCCTCTATGTGGATGGACAGCGAGTGCAACGAGTGGCGAATGATGCGATCGCCTTTGTGGAGCGCATTGGAGTAAGGTTAGAGTTACCGATCGCCATTGTCAAGGATTTTCTCAGTAGCATTGTCTGCGACTGCGAAGAATTCGAGAGTCCCTGAACCATCATTATTCATGATTTAGGCTGTGGGATGAAACACTCGGTTTCTTAAAACAGAAGCCGGGTTTCTGGTAGATTAATTGAGTAATAGAGTCATCCTGTATCCCTATTCCCTATTCCATTCCCTATTCTCTGACTTCTGCAATAAGTCTAATTTTGTGCTTCAAAATCATCTTCTCGCAATTTTGCTGTTCCATCAGCTTGTAAGACCCAAAGTTCCTTATGAATAACACCACTAGCTTTATTCATTTTCCATTGGGAAGTTAATATTGCACTGGTTTCATCAACGATGTCGATTTTGGGTTCGATATATTCCACCTCAGAAAACCCATCTTCAATGAGCTTTTGCCAAAATTGTTGGATTTCTTCGCGACCTGTAAATGTACCAAATGGTCTGGCATACATCACTGCTGTTTCCTCATATTCATTAGCACAGCCTGCTGCCTTCCCTGAATTAAACGATGATTGCCACCGTTTGCTGGCTTCATTGACTATTTTAAGTAGATTTTCTTCCTCCATATCCTATTCCCTCACTTTTAGTTAATTTGCTACCATATAACGGTCAGTTCAATTTTGTATGACTGATTCAGTCTCTTAGTTATCACAGATTTTATTTCCTGTCAAGAATTTTCAGAATCCCTAATCAGGGATACCGAGGTATTGTGTTACTAGACCTCTGGCATAGGTCAGCAGAAAATGAATAGTAATGCAGTAATCATATATTCTTATAATTATTGCCTTGTGCCTTGTGCCTGACTTCTGCAAGAAGTCTCATGACTCCCCTTGACAAGTAAGTTACAGTGTTAACTTGTTCCCCTTAAATGACTCATTACCTATGACATTAAGCTTGTGCATTATTGTTAAAAATGAAGAGCAGAATCTTCCCGCTTGTCTGAAAAGTGTAAAAGATGTGGTCGATCAAATGGTGGTGTTGGATACCGGCTCAATCGATCGCACCGTGGACATCGCCAAGCAATGGGGGGCACAGGTTGAATACTTTGAATGGTGCAATGATTTTGCGATCGCCCGTAATGAGTCCCTCAAATATGCACAGGGAGACTGGATTTTAGTCTTAGATGCCGACGAACACTTGAATCCTAGCGCAATTAACCCCCTAAAACAGGCCATAACCTCTGAAGAGCATTTAGTCATTAACCTCATTCGTCATGAAATTGGAGCGACTCAATCTCCCTATTCTCTGGTTTCTCGTCTGTTTCGCAATCATCCCCAAGTGCAATTTACCCGCCCCTATCATGCGATTGTGGATGATTCCGTCGAAGCACTATTAAAAACAGAACCCCATTGGAAAATTGGAAATTTACCCACGATCGCGATCGATCATTATGGCTATCAACCGAGTATTATTGCCGCTCAAAACAAGGCAGAGCGGGCAAAACTCGCCATGGAAGCCTATTTAAGCGAACACCCGCGAGACCCCTACACTTGCAGCAAATTAGGCGCACTCTACAGCCAAATGGGAGAGGTAAAACGGGGAATTGAAGTATTGAAAAGTGCCCTTTCTCAGGAAACCACCCATTTAGTCCGCTTTGAACTCTATTATCATTTGGCACTAGCCTACACTCGCCTGGAAAATAGTCCCAAAGCCATCAAATATTATCAACAGGCGATCGCCCTAGATATTTTTCCCCCCTTAAAACTGGGTGCTTATAATAACTTGGGAAACTTGCTCCAGGCTCAAGGAAACCTGGGGAATGCCCTATTAATGTACCAGAAAACCGTAGAAATCGATCCCACGTTTGCGAAGGGTTACTTTAACCGAGGGATGGCATTTAAGACTTTAGGAAAACTCGACAGTGCGATCGCTGCCTATCGCAAAGCTATACAGTATAATAGCCAATATGCCCAAGCCTATCAGAACCTGGGGGTTGCCTATCTCAAAGGTGGAAACGTTCCTGAAAGCTTAAAAGCATTTAAAGAAGCGATCGCTCTTTACAAAGGCATCAATCCGAAAGAGGGGGAGAGACTTCAACAAGAACTCGCCACCATGGGATTTACAGACCTGTAATCGTGCAATCCGAAGCATCGGAAATCACTCGGAATCCTTTTTTGCGCGCAATTCTTAATCAGAAGTCATCAAAAATACCTATTCTGGCCATGAGTTGCCCTCACGAACATGTTAGAATTAAAGCCTAATTTGGAGATCAATCGCCGTCAGTTTCTGATATTAACCCGTTTGTTTTCGACATCAATCGGTATATCAATCGCCGTATCGAGTTGCGATCGCCTATTGAATCCCCGAGCCTCCCAACCATCAGACAATCATCTGGTTAACATTGGTTACATTCCCATTACGGACGCGGCTCCATTACTAGCTGCCTACGACAAAGGCTTTTATCGTTCTGAAGGTCTGGAAGTCTCCCCTCCCCAAAAGTATCATTCTTGGGATACTCTCTCTCACGCCTTTATCAACGGCGACGTGAACGTTATTCACTTATTAATGCCCACAACAGTATGGATACGCTATGGTCTCAACATTCCCGGAAAAGTTGTTGCTTGGAACCATACAAATGGTTCGGCGATTACCGTCTTGCCCAACATCGATCGCCCCAGCCAGTTAGGGGGGCAAACCATTGCCATTCCCTCTTGGTATTCTATCCACAATATTGTCCTGCAACTTCTCTTGCGTCAATATGGTTTAGAGCCTATAGTGAAACCGACTCATGTAAACTTGAAACCTAATCAGGTACAGTTGGCAGTCTTCCCTCCTCCAGATATGCTTTTAGCTCTCTCTAAGGGGGATATTTCTGGGTATATTGTGGCAGAACCGTACAACGTGGCGGCGGAGACAACAGGAACTGGCAAAGTGTTACGCCTTACCGGAGATATTTGGAAAGATCATGCCTGCTGTGTAGTCTTTATGCATGAAGATGACATTCGAGATCGCCCTGAATGGACACAAAAAGTGGTTAATGCTATTGTGAAATCACAACAATGGTCTCGGTCAAATCGTTTAGAATTGGCACATCTTCTTTCTCTCGATGGAAGTAAATATATGCCCTATCCTGTATCCGTTCTAGAACGAGTCTTGAGCTCCTACGATAGCGATTACTACACTCGCACAGGAGCGATGATTCATCCGGAGTGGCGATCGCAGCGGATTGATTTTCAACCTTACCCCTTTCCATCGTATACGCGATCGTTGCTCGAGCAGCTTAAACAAATATTGATTCAAGATAACATTTCTTTTCTAGAACAATTGTCTGCTGATTTCGTTGTCGAAGATCTAGTCGATGATTCTTTCGTTAAGCAAGCCTTAAGGAAAGTAGGCGGCCCGCAAGTCTTTGGTCTATCTTTAGATTTATCTCGTACTGAAGAAGTCCATATTTAATATAGCAACCCATAATGGATAGGTTTAGGTTACTGAAAGATTACATTCAGTCAAAATTTAGTGCTATATGGCGAACCATTGCTATTGAGCATTTGCTTCGCTACAGCTTGATTACATTAGTAACCCTCAATTTAGTAATTGTTGGAGTGATTGCCATCGAATTGACTCGACAAACTCAGGAACAACGAATTAGCGAGCTACAAGAAGAACGCTCCCTATCTGTAGCGAATAAAGTCAGAAGTCGATTAGACGATCTACAAAAAGAATTAAGCTATCTACAAAAAATACGCAGTTTAACTGAGATCGATCCAACCATTCAACATCGTCTGTTGGAAGGGTTGACACGGCAAAATGATGCCTATGAAACGATCGCTATTATTAATGAAAAGGGTAATGTATTAACCGCAATTGCACCCTATTCATCGGCAGATCCCATAGATGTTGTACGATCTTCAATCGCCAAGCAGGAAATTACTACGGCAATACAAAAACAAACGCTATATTCTCAGCGCATTACATTTGATGAAGATTTGCAGGTTCCGGTCATGACCTTAGTTCTTCCCTTGCAAAATCTTAATGGACAACCTCAAGGCATTTTAGTGGCAACGATTAATCTCAATTTTCTCGTTTTTATTGTCGCACAAGTCCAGATTGGACAAACGGGTTATGTTTATATCTTGGACGAAGACAATCGAGTGATAGTCAAACAACTGACAGCAGAGGAAGCTTACAAAGAAATGAAGTTAGCTCCTCTCAATAACCCGTCCTTAATTACAACCTTAAATACCCAAATAGCCGGTTCAGTTACTATTTATCAAGGATTTCGTAACCTCCCCGTATTTGGAAGTAGTGCTTTTGTTTATGGTGTGAATTGGCGTGTAATTGTTGAATTACCGACCTCAGAAGTTTATGCTCCCCTTCGTCGTTTAGTTGTCGTTATCTTGCTGGTACTAGTGATAGCCATATTTATTTCTACTTTATTGAGTATTAAAATCGCTCAAATCCTCGTCTCTCCTCTGGAAATATTAACTCAGGCAGCTAATGAAATTAGTAATGGTAGCTTTTGTACTCGATTGACTTTCAAGCAAGACAATGAATGGGGAGTCTTGGCCAATGCATTTAATTCAATGAACGATGAAATACAGTTCTCTTTCCAAAAAATGGAAGTTAAAAATGCAGAACTTTCGGATGCATTATCCAAACTGCAAAATACTCAAATACAACTTGTTCACAATGAAAAAATGTCCAGTCTTGGTCAATTGGTGGCTGGAATTGCCCATGAGATTAATAATCCTATTAATTTTATTTACGGAAATCTGATTCATACAGAGAGTTATGCAGAAAACTTGCTGGATGCCATTGAAACATATGAATCTGTTTATCCAGATCCTGATAGAAAAATTGCAGAAAAACTAGAAGAGATGGATATTGCTTTTATCAAGAAAGATTTTCCTAAACTCCTAAAGTCTATTCAAATGGGGTCTAATCGTGTCCGCGATATTGTTGATTCCCTCCGCAATTTTTCTCGTCTTGATGAAGCGAATATGAAGGAATCTAATATTCATGAAGGAATTGATAATACCCTGGTTATTCTGCAAAACCAGATAAAATATAGTGGCGATCGAAAAGCGATTGAGATTGTCAAGAATTATGAAGATTTACCCTTGATTGAATGTTATCCAGCACAACTCAATCAAGTCTTTATGAATCTCCTGAATAATGCGATTGATGCCCTGGAACCATTCCGTCATTCAGGAGGCGAGCGATCGCCTCAAATTTTTATTTCTACATCCCAGGAAGAACTGGGAAATATTGTGATTCGTATTGCTGATAATGGTTCTGGGATTCCTGATGAGATAAAACAGCGGATTTTTGACCCGTTTTTTACAACCAAACCGATTGGGCAAGGCACAGGATTGGGGTTATCCATTAGCTATCAAATTATTACCCAAACCCATAACGGAACGCTCAAATGCGATTCAAATGTAGGTGAAGGCACAGAATTTAAAATTACTATCCCCGATCGCATCGTACAAGCAGGTGAGAATATGGGCTAGGCCATCAACATGAATAGGGACTACAGCTAAGGATAGAACTTAGAGTTAACGCTATATGATACCCTTATTCCTACAGCGGATTGAGGAATAAGCGGATGTTCAAACGCCTAGCGATCGCCACTCTAATGGCATTAACGTTTATGTTGACCAGTTGTGTTGGAGCCACGAGTGGACTGCAACAGTATGTCAATGCTACCAAAGGATACGAATTTTTATACCCCAATGGTTGGGTTCCCGTGAAAGTCAGTGGGGGGCCGGATGTCATCTTCCATGACCTAGTGGAGAGAACAGAAAATTTATCGGTCATTATTAATCCAGTGGAGGGAGGCCAAGGGTTAAGCGATTTAGGAACACCGACAGAAGTGGGATATGAACTCTCAAAAACGGCGATCGCTCCTGAAAGAACAGGACGCAGTGCAGAATTGGTGAATGCCGGTTCTAAGACTCTTGGCGATAAGCTCTATTACTTATTAGAATACGAAGTCAATATTCCCGATCAACCCATGCGCCATAATCTCACCAGTGTGGCGGTGAGTCGCGGAAAATTGCTCACGTTTAGTCTATCAACGACCGAAAAACGTTGGGAAAAACTCCATACTCTCTTTGAACAAGTCGTTCAATCATTTAACGTTTATTAATCGTCAACAACCCACCACTAACCGCTAACGCGGTATAGCGGTTGCTCTGAAAAGTCCCGTAGTTGACCAGCCTGAGTTCATGCAAGAACTACGTTTCCTAAGCCATCACACCCAAGAATGCGTCGCTAGTTCTTGGCTCTGTGGCTAACAGTTAAACATCGGTAGTTGGGTTAGCGAAGTGCTGTTAGCTTGACAAACTTAGAAAACCTTGGCGAAGCGAACTTTACCCTAGAAATAGGAGATTCACCCATGCGGGTATTTGTATTAGACAAAAACAAAAAATCATTAAACCCAACTCATCCTGCCAGGGCGAGAAAGTTTCTCAACTCAGGACGAGCCAGAGTGTTTAAGCAGTGTGAAAGCGATTGTCACCAAAGGGAAAAAAGTTGGAACTTACGTCGGTCGCGTTGCCGTGCGTTCTACGGGGAGTTTCAATATTTCAACAAAGATTAGCTTGGTTCAGGGCATTTCACACAAATATTGCACATTAATTCATGGAAAAGATGGTTATGCTTACAGATTTTGAAGGGCAGATTTTGGGGGCATCGAACCCCCAAAATCTGCCCTTGTTTCCTCCCACCACCAACCCTCCGGGTATGGTGGGGATCTCCACCGGAGGGGGAAGATGACCATTCCTCCCTTGGTCTTAGCTTCTGCGTCCCCAGCTCGGTTGCGCTTACTCCAACAAGCGGGAATTTTTCCCCAAGTGCATCCGAGCCATTTTGATGAGTCCCAAGTGCAAAGCTCAGACCCAGAAACCTTGGTAAAAACCTTGGCCCAACGCAAGGCAGAAACGATCGCCCCAGCGTATGAAAAGGGCGATCGTTTGCCCCTGATTTTAGGCTGTGATTCTGTCTTAGCCATCAACAATCAAATCTATGGTAAACCCGCGAGTGCAGCCGAAGCGATGACTCGCTGGCAAGAAATGCGCGGTCAACAAGGGTCTTTATATACGGGCTATGGTCTGTTGGATTTACAGCAAAAAAAATCTGTAATTACCGCAGAAGTGACCGCGGTTCACTTTGCTTGGGTGAGCGATCGCGCCTTAAGAGCCTATATTGCCACCAAAGAACCCCTTAACTGTGCCGGAGCATTCGCCATTGAAGGTAAAGGGGGTTTATTTGTCGAGCGAATAGAAGGCTGTCATATGAACGTCATTGGTCTGAGCTTACCTTGCTTGCGATCGATGGTCGATCGATTGGGCTACGACATCACCCAATGGTGGGAACCATCAACCCATTAAACCTGTAATCCTCTAAGCTTGCTACACTAAAAAAAGAACCAGCAATCGACAATACTCGGCAAACGTTGGGAATCAATATGGCGAATGAACAAGCCTCCAATAAATTAGTCCAGTTTCCCAAAACTGTGACCTGGGAAACCGACCTGGCGCGTCTATGTGGAGAAGATGAGTTATTTCGCGATCGCTATCAACTCTATAAACTCCTGGGAAGAGGTGGCTTTGGAGTCACTTTTTTAGCCAAAGATTTAGGTGCAACCCAACAGCCTTGGTGTGTGATCAAACAACTTTGCCCTAAAGTAAAACACCCTAAAGGACTCGAACGGGCCCGTCGTTGCTTTCGCCGAGAAGCTAGAATTCTCAGCCAATTAGGTAACCATCCCCAAATTCCACAAATGTTCGATTATTTTGAGGAAAATGGAGAGTTTTATCTCGTTCAAGAATATATTCAGGGGCGAACTCTTTCCCGTGAGATCCGACATCGAGGGCAATATTCTGAAGCCTTAGTGAAATCTTTTTTGCTGGAAATTTTACCCCTATTGAAGTTTATTCATGAGCAAGGAGTCGTCCATCGCGATATTAAACCCCCTAACATTATTCGCCGACACAGTAGATCGGAATCCTCCCCAGGAGAGTTGGTTTTAATCGATTTTGGAGCAGTCAAAGAGTTAATCCGAGAAACCGAATCGAATCATACAATAACGGCTACTGCTTCTACTGCTTTTGTAGGAACTTTTGGCTTTTCTCCCCCCGAACAGTTAGCCTTACGCCCCACCTACGCCAGCGATCTTTATGCCCTAGGAATTACTTGTGTTTATATGCTAACAGGGAACTTTTCCGCTGATGATGAACTGCCCCATTTTCGTCCTAAACAATGGTGGCGTAATCAAGTAGAAGTTAGCGATCTTTTAGCCGATGTTGTTGATAAAATGTTGGCGGTGGATCTCAAGGAGCGATATAGTTCAGCCCAAGAGGTTCTTACCGCTATTGATCTAGCCCCCCATCTAGAACATTTGAATGAATGTCTCACCCATCAAGCCCAACCCGAAGAACCGGAATCTGAGGAATATGTATCTCCAGCCCAGCGCCGCGCTCAAGAAATTCGAGCGCGTATGGAACGTTTGCAAAAACGGCAAAAGTTGGGGAATCACCATTTCCCCAAGCATTGGTAGCTTAAATTTGGTAAACAATCTGGCATTGGGGTTCTTGTGTAGAAACTTCAATGCTGTTTCTACATCATTTTTATCAATATTGACTGATAAAACTGAAAATCCCCTGGTCGCTTTTACCAGGGGATCTTAGAAGTTAAGATAGAGGCAAGTAATTAAATCTCTTGCATAGGGGTCAGAAAACGAATCGTAATAGACTCATCGTCTATTCTGATGACGATTGCCTATTGCCCGACTTCTGCAAGAAGTCTATTGAAATCCCAATGAGCAAAACCCACCGTTATAGAGTTCGTTGCGTTCGCGTTCCAATTGGGAAACTAGGGTACGATCGCCTTTATCTTGGGCTACTTGCAAACGGTGTTCCAGACTTTTGAGGATATTCTGACAATGGGCAGCAGCCAGTTCAATGGTCAATTCTGATTGAGCGGACTGGAGCTGACGCGTTGGGCGTTGTAAACCGGGATAAGTGGGTTCGTCGCATTGGTGGGTTTTATACTCGATCCCACGGTATCTTAAATCCATCGGCGATTGAGGGATAGGAAGGTGTCTGGGATAGCGATTTACCCGATAGGTACGACCCCGATATTTGGCCATCAAATCTTCTTCTTCTATGTCGATTGGTAGGGGCTTACGGTTGTATTCTATACCGCGATAAAAGAGTTTCATGAGTCTTTCCTTTTCTTAGTTTTGAATGAATCAGAGAATTTTGAAATCGTTTTTTTATTTCTGTATCTATCATGACATTTCAGGATGAAGTTTGGGTGTGATTTAAATTAAGATTAAGTTAAAAATTATAAAGTTAATCTAAAGTCTTTGGAGATGAGTGAAAATCGGGACAACAACAACCAAAAACATAGACTTTTAGAAGTTATCTGTTCTGGCTGTTGTTTATTTTCTACTGCAATCGGAGCTAAGATTCTTTAGCTTCTAAGGCTTCGACCCGACTTTTTAAGGTTTGATTGGTTTTCTTCAACTGCTCGATTTCT
>NZ_CEZBFX010000120.1:0-14649 GCF_982964205.1 Roseofilum sp.
GCTGTTGCGTTTTTGATCACTTGCCCAGAATAGTCCTTAAATGCTGGTTGTAAGGCTTCTCCAAAGGCTACTGCTTTAGCCGCAATCACATGCTCTAGGGGACCCCCTTGGGTTCCAGGGAAGACCGCTTTATTGAAGGCTTTGCCCAATTTATTATCATTGGTCATAATTAATCCACCCCTGGGGCCGCGCAGGGTTTTGTGGGTGGTGGTGGTAACCACATGGCAATGGGGAAGGGGGTTGGGATGGTGTCCCGTCGCAACTAAACCGGCAATGTGGGCAATATCTGCCAGTAAGTAAGCTCCAATTTCATCGGCGATCGCCCGGAATTTTTCAAAATCTATAATTCTCGGATAGGCAGAATAGCCACAGATAATCATTTTGGGTTTATGCTCTAGGGCAATTTCCCGAATTTTGTCAAAATCCAGGCGTTCAGTTTCCTGATTTACCCCATATTGGACAACCTTAAACCATTTACCAGAGACATTCACCGGCGATCCATGGGTTAAATGACCACCATGGGAGAGATCCATACCTAAAATGGTATCTCCAGGTTCTAGCAGGGCGAGGAAGACGGCAAAATTCGCTTGGGCACCAGAATGGGGTTGGACATTCACATTCACCGCACCAAAGAGCTGCTTGGCTCGGTCAATGGCTAGTTGTTCGATTTGGTCCACAAATTCACAGCCCCCGTAATAGCGCTTCTGGGGTAGTCCTTCTGCATATTTATTCGTCAGCACTGAGCCTTGGGCTGCCATAACCGCAGGTGAAGCGAAGTTCTCACTGGCAATAAGTTCCAAGTGTTCCCGCTGCCGTCCCAGTTCTTTCTGTAGCAATTCGGTAACGGTGGGGTCAGTTTGGTTTAACAAGTCTAGGTTGGATAGATTCGTTTGACTCACGGGTTGTGTTTCCTCTTATGGGCACAATGATCTAGTTTAGTCCCAAGAAGAGGGAATAGGGAATAGGGGGTAGGGGCATGAGAAGACACGGAGACACGGAGAACATCTCCTAATTCCCCATTCCCCATTCCCTATTGCCTATTGCCTATTGCCTCTTCACTTTTATTAAGCTCTGTATCGTTGGGCACGGTTTACTTTAAGAATCACTTACAATATAAGGTAAAGGCATTTGCCACATCAAATTTTTGGGAGATTGAGTCATGTTAGTCATTATGATGGACGATCGGATTATTTCACCAAAAACGGTTTGCCAAAGCTGTTGCTGGGCGGATCGCAGTGGTGAACCTCGTTGGAGACAAGGACATTTGACCTGTGGTCATCCTTTGGCAAAAAGCGATCGCCACATACCGAATCAGTATGAATGTCAAATGGGATTCCGCATCGCCCAAATTAGTTAGAATTTGACTTTCATCCCTCAACTTTTAACCCAAACCCAACACTATCCTTAAGTAGAACTTCAGTAAATTTTAGGGCGCTGACTTGCGGCTCAGGCTTTGTAAGCCTTGACGGGCGGTTTCTTGTTCTGGCTCTAGTTTTAAGGCTTCTTGAAAGGCTTCAGCCGCATCCGCATCTCGACCGGCTTTTTGTAACATTACGCCTAAAGCTGCCCAGACACTGGCATTTTTGGGGGCAAGACGCACAGCTTGAGCGTAGGAATAAATAGCTCTTTCGGATTGACCGAGGGAACCATAGGTTACGGCTTGATTGTACCAGCCCAAGAATGAGGTTTCATCTAGGGCGATCGCCTCTTGTGCCGATTTTAAGGCGCGATCGTACTCGGTCAGATACCATAAGGCTACACTGCGATTAGCCCATCCATCGGCATTCTCTGGCTCGTAGCGTAGGGCTTGATCGTAGGCTCCTACTGATTCTATATAACGTTCGGCCGATCGCAACACCCTCCCCCGATTAAGCCACGCTTGCACATAATTCGGTTGCAGTTGCAGAGCGCGACCAATCGAGTCTAAACTTTGGCCATAGTCTTCTAAATACCAGAGCGTTACCCCTCGACTATTCCACGCTTCGGCAAAATCTGGACGAAACCCCACAGCGCGGTTAGCCGCAACTAACCCTTGTTCGAGTTGTCCTTGTTGAGTATAGGCAATTGTGAGTTGATTCCAAGCTCCCGCAACGCCCATGTCTCCCCATGTTCCATCACCTTTGAGTGCCGCTTCACACGCTTTGATGGCTTCTTCATGGCGTTTGAGTTTATTCAACGTTTCACATTGCAGGACGAGAGCCAACGTAGAATCTGCTTGTAGGGAAAGGGCTTGAGTGTAGGAATTGAGCGCTTCTAAATCTCGCCCCATCTCATTTAGCGCCATTCCCTGTTGAATCCAAGCCTGTAGATTTTGGGGATTATTATTTAAAGCTAGATCGTAAGCGGCGATCGCCCCTTCTGCCAACTCACTCTGATTTAAAGCAACCCCTAAATATTGCCACGCCAGGGTTTCCGACTCATGTTCCCAGTTATCATTGATCTCAATCGCCGTTTGACAAGCGGCAATCGCATCCTGATATTGTTCCAACTCTAGCAGCGCCCCACATTTATAGGTTAAAACCAAGGAAGACTCTGGTTCTAAATTTAAGGCGCGATCGTATGAGGTTACTGCATTTTGATATTCTTCTAGGGCAACCAGAATCAAACCGCGCTGATACCAAGCGATGACGGGATTTTCCTGTCCCCAATTCGTATCTAAGCGCAGCGCTTCTTCACACGCTTCTAGAGCTTCTTCATAGCGCCCTAACTTCAATAAAGCCTGGCAGCGATAGGTAAACGCGCGGGAAAACTTGGATTCTAGACGAGTAGCTGTATTTGCCGAGGCAATGGCTTCAGCATAGCGATTCTGTTGTAGTAAAATACGACTGCGATCGGCCCACACTTGAGAATCTTTTGGTCTCATCAACAGTGCCTGCTCGCACGCTTCCAGCATTTTTCCCGCATCTTCATCCACAGACAAATTACATAAATTCGCCCAATAGTCAAAATCCGCCAGTTGACGAAAAGGATCGAGAAATTCCAGTTGTGCATTCACCCGACTGGGAAAACCGCAGAGCATTCCCAGCACTACCCCAGAAAGAGAAATCCAAAATCTTCGTTTACTACTCACGTTCATCAAACTCCATCTAGCTAAAGCTTTATGAATATCTATCCCCTGAAACTATTTGTCCTCTTCCTCTTTATTTTTGCCCTATCTGCCGATGATGCACAAGCCTTTAGGCGCAGACATATGGAACGACTGCGACGCACCCGTGACTGCGATCGCTGTAATCTAGAATCAGCTCCTTTACAAAGGGCTTTCCTTCGCGATAGTAACCTATCCGGAGCCAACTTAAAACAGGCAAAACTGCAACAAGCAGATCTCAGAGGTGCATTTTTACGCCGAGCCAACCTTGAAGGCGCTAATCTCCGAGGCGCAGATCTCAGGGGGGCAGATCTCAGTTATGCTAATCTTGCTGGAGCCAACTTACGCAATGCCCGTTTAGACGAGGATACCCTAATTGACCCCAAATGGCGATTAACTTGGGAATTAATTAATCAAGGAGCAGAAAATCGCGATTTAGCCGGAGTAGATTTATCTGGAGCAAACTTAAGTCGCACTAACCTTGAAAATGTCAATTTAGAAGGGGCAAACTTAAACGGAGCCTCCCTACAAGGAGCGCGGTTAGTGGGAGCAAATTTAGACCAAACCAATCTGCAAAACGCTAATTTATTTATCTCTGACTTAAGAAATTCCTCGCTCCAAGAAACCAACCTCCAAAACACGGATAGCGTCATTGCTGATTTCCGTCGTGCTTTCTTAGATCGGGCTAATTTTAATCGTGCTAATCTGCAAGGTGCGCTCTTAAGTGAGACCGATTTAAGCAGTTCGAGTTTTGAACAAGCCAATTTACGCAATGCGGATCTAGAGTCCGCTATTTTAGAAGGGGCAAACCTTCGAGGCGCTGATTTATTTACGGCTAACCTCAGAAATACAGAGTTAGGAGAAATTATCCTGCGTAAGGTCAATTTAGCTGGAATCGATCTGCGAGATGCAAATTTTCAGAATACCCGGTTAATTCAACTCAACTTTACGGGTGCAAGATTGAGAAATGCTAATTTTGAAAATGCCTTTATCTTAAGTTCCAGTTTCCAGGATGCTGATTTAGTCGGAGCTAACTTCCGTTTTGCTGAATTGCGCCATACCAGTTTCCGCAATGCCGATTTAGAAGGGGCAGATTTCCGTGACATTGTCCTGTTAAATGTGGATTTACGAGGCGCGATTTTATTGAATGTTTCAACTGAAAATATTAGTCTAATTAGAACCCATTTTTGCCAAGCGATTTTACCCGATGGTAAACCCGGCTATTGTTGGCACACGCGCTGAAGATATCTCAATTCAATGAACCTGTAGGGTGGGCAATACCCACCTACAAATACTGGGAAACTACAAATATTAAAACTATCTGTAGATTGAGAAGTTTGATTTTTTTGATTCTATGATTAGAGTCTAGCCTCCAATCGCGATCTAATCGTTATGTGCAAAATCTTAGTGTCTCATCCGATTCACAGCAGTATCATTGAAGAGCTACATCTAGAACCGATCGGTAACCTCTACAAGGAAAAGTTTCAACTGACAGAAATAGATCATCATATGCTTTATCACTCCATGGAGCATCAAGAGATTTTATATATTCCAGGAATTGCAATTGCCCAAGTTCCCGATGAAGCTAACGATCCGACATTAATCGATTTAGCGAAGGCGTTGGTAGGGTTTAAACCGGATGTTCTGATTGTGGGCAATAATGCGGTTCCAGAGTTTGCCCTTGGTTCTTGGAGAAAGGCGATCGCGTCTGAGCGTCCCTTGCTGGTGATTCGTCGAGGGGTAGATACCCGGGCAATTGATAAAGAGGCGGCGCAAAAATATGGGATTTCTGTGGGTAATTTACCCGGCATTAATTCGCCGTTTGTAGCTGCACATATGATCGAGTATTTGGAATTAGAGAAAGCGAAAATTCAGGATAAAATAGTGGTTTTAGGGATTGGAAATATTGCTCAACCGATTATCTATAAAGCGATGGAAAAACAGTTGAAGATACAAGCGATTAGTCCCTCACTACAAGAAGCAACAAGAGAGAAGCAAGTATCCCGACTGAAAGAGCGAGGCATCGATCCGGATCGCCTCACTTGTGCTGAGTTTTTAGAAGAAGGATTTGAAGATGCCTCCTATGTGGCGGTAGCAGTTCCTTGGGAGCATCCAAAAGGAGGATTAAATGCGGGAATTATTGATGTGAATTTGCTGGAAAAATTATCCAACTATGCCAAGATAGTCTCCTGTTCTCCTCCGCGTATTTTTTCTGCTGATGCCCTCGCATTCATGAATGAACAAATGAAGAAGGGAAATATCTATGTCCGCATCGATACGGCTAAACGGTTGGCACAGGGAACGAAAGCAAAATATCCCTATTTAGACATTGCCTACGATCGCGCATTTGCGGCTCCAGAATGCCAGCGATCGCTCGATCGAGCCTGGCTTAAACAAGCCCAACAGTTTTGTCATCAAGCCGCTCTATCGTGTCTGGTAACATAGTAATGGTGGGTGATTGAAGGAAAGGCTAAAACCCGTTTTTTCCTATAGCAGAGAAAGAGTCAGTTAGGACATGGTTTAATACTGAAACCTATTCCCTATTCCCCATTCCCTATTCCCTATTCCCCATTCCCAGCATAGGCGGCATAAACTCCCTGGACATTGTACCAATTGAGAAAAATACGGGCAACTTCCAAGGCTAATTGGGGTTTTCCGCGATCGATTAGCCATTGCAAAAGCGGAGCCATTGTCCGTTCATTCAACCTTCCACCTAACGACAAAACGCCCCATAAAATCCGATGTATCCAGGTCATTTGAATCATCATTCGCACGTCCCAAGTGGGATGTTTTTGATAGAATAAAACGCCCATTCGTCCGCGCTGGATTTCTTGGTCAATCATGCGGGGAATTTGCTCTAGGCTAAAGGGAGGATGCCAATGGTAACCCACTGCTTGGGGACATTTAATTAACTTCAATCCTAGGTTTTTTAGGCGGACTCCTAATTCTAAATCTTCCCAACCATAGAGTTGAAATTGGGTATCAAAAAGTCCCGCTTCTTCTAACCAATGGCGGGCGATCGCCACATTCCCCGTCGCAAAATAAGCCGCAGAGAAGTCTGTGAGCTTATAAGGTTCTGCTGTTGGCTCGTCAAAATTGCAGGTATTAATCACTGCACCATAGGTAAACAGGCGATCGCTCCCTAACTGTTCTTCTCCTTCCCGCAACACCTGAGCATGGCAGCTTAAAAAGGTTTCTGTCACCACCAGATCGCTGTCGATAAAGATAATGGTATCGCCCTGAGCCTCCTTGACCCCCAAATTCCGGGCAGCAGCCGGTCCTTGATGCTCTTGCTCAAACCACCGTACATGGGGCACTTGCGCCCGTTCTGCGGCTAACCAGGCTAACGTTCCATCCGTAGAACCATCATCAACCACCACCACCTCATAACCTTCGATGTCTGGATCGCTTAACTGCTGCTTCTCCAGCGCTCTCAGGCACTTTTGCAGAATCGGTAAACGGTTGTAGGTGGGAATCACAACACTGAAGAACATAGGCAATTAAGAATTAACAATTAACAATTTTCAGGTTGGCAATAATAGCCGAAACCATTAACACGAACCGCTAGGGAAAATAACCTCTGGGGGTAATCATCCATTGGCCTTGAGTTCGGGTAGTGGGATTACCAATTAAGACGGTCGTTAACATATCAATATCGAGTTGGGCAAATTCGGCTAATGTGGTTAGGGTAATTTCCTCATTTTCTCGATAAGCGCAGCGCACCAGGGCGACGGGGGTTTGGGGATGACGATATTGCAGGAAAATTTCTTGCGATCGCCGAATTCCTTCTGTACGCTTCTGAGATTTTGGGTTATAGATCGCAGTCACGAAATCCCCCTGAGCAGCAGCAACCAGGCGCTTTTCAATCGTTGGCCAAGGGGTTAACAAGTCGCTTAAACTAATGGCGCAAAAGTCATGCATTAAGGGCGCTCCCACCCGTGCAGCCGCCGCTTGTAGGGCAGTAATTCCGGGGAACACTTGTACACCGGGACTCTTGCCATCCCAACCTTGGTTTTGCAACTCTTCTAAGACTAATCCAGCCATGCCATAAATGCCACAATCTCCGGAAGAAACCATCGCTACAGTTAACCCCCATTGGGCTAATTCTATGGCCCGTTCGGCCCGTTGGCGCTCCTGGGTGAGGGGAAAACTCTCAATGATTTGACCGGGACGACGCAGGGGCACGATTAGGTCTAAATACAACCCATAGCCCAGCACTGCATCGGCCTGAGTGACCGCTGTTTGTGCCGCTGGGGTCATCTGTTGTAGCTCTCCGGGCCCCATCCCGACCAACCAGAGTTGACCGGTTCTGGCGGTGTATCCTTGGGGGGATTGGGCGATCGCCACGGTAACGGCTCCGGATAAGTCGGGAAAACGATAGATTTGTTTGCTCACCAACAGTTGAGAGACTCCAGCCGCGGTTAGGGCTGCCGCTTCTGCGACGCTGGGTGTGCCCACGGTTTCGGCAACCAGCGCCGAGGGATTGGGGACAGAAACCGCCTGTAACGTCTGGGATGTATAGGAGATCAGGGGCCAGCCCTTGGTCTCGCACAGGGCCAATAACCCCGGCTCATCGGCTTTGCGGTCAAGGGTGGCGATACCGGCGATCGCCCCTTCTGCCAGATGTGCAGCCCCTAAAACCTGCTCCAGCGCTTGGGAAATCACCCGCTCATCGGTTCCCCGTTCGCACCCGATCCCCACCCACAGCACTCTGGGATGCCATTGCACCTTGGGGAATGTGCCCTTGGTGGTAAATTGGCGTTGGGTGGCACTGATCCAAACCCGTGCTTGGGCGCTGCTAGAATCTAATTCAAATTCAAAGGGATGATCGTGGGGAAGATGCTGTTGCCACAGGGTTGAGCCAGCATCTTGAATGACTTGTACCGAATGCTGTTTGGCGATCGCCGCGCTCACGCCTGTCCAATCTCCACTTCCTCTGTTCCATCCGAAGGGCAATCCCAACGTATCAATAGCGGGTAAGTTCAGGCTATCGCAAGCCCCGGTAACGATCGGTACTGCTGCCAATTGAGTCGCGATTAAGCGCGTCAGGCGATCGGCTCCTCCCTGATGTCCTCCACAGACACTGATCGCATGATTTCCGGTTTCATCCACCACCACAACCGCCGGATCGGTAGTTTTGTCGTTCAATAGGGGAGCAATGAGGCGCACCACTGCACCAAGTGCTAACCCAAAAATCAAGCCTTGATGCTTCGACCACAAGGTGGGTAAGAATTCCGATAACGTTCCCGGATAGACTGTATAGACGAGGGAGCTATCCCCGGATAAGGCTTGAGCGCAAGAGGGAGAAATGACTAGCTCCACTCCTAGGGACTCCGTGAGGGGAAACAGACGATAGGCACAGCGGGGTGTCGTGGCGATCGCAACTAAAGACCCTACCTGAAAATTCCCGGATTGAACCATCGTTTTTTCTCCTATCCCTGCACCCTGTAGGGGCAAGTTCACTCAGATCCTCGCGGGAAAAAGAAAAGATTCGTGAACTTGCCCCTACTTTAGAACGATTCAAATGTACTATATCCTATCTCCGCAGGGTGCGTTTACATCCTACTAGACTAGAGTCGAGAGAGCAGTTCCTGTTTTTTCGTTTCAAACTCTGCTTCAGTGAGAATACCCTTATCTCTTAAGTTTCCTAATTCCTGTAGGGACTGATAGATGTTGGCTGCATCATCTCCTTTATCCTTTTCTAAGTCAGAAACGTAACTTTTGCCCCGCTCAAAGGCTTCATCATAGGCCGATTTTACCTGGTCTTCGACAAAGTTACTCAGAGAACCACCGCTCGAAAAATGGTTAATGGCAACCTGTCCGACAGCATAGGTAGAAGCCCCAGAAGTCAAGGCCATTGAAGCACCACCAAGGGCCGTTCCCACACCCGGAATCGCTTTGAGAAAACTGGCTCCCAAACGGGCGATCGTTGTTCCTGTCAAAGCGGAAACAAAGGTTTTCCCTGTACTGCGGGAATAGTCAACCTTGTACACTTGGGCGAGTTGTTGCAGCATTTCCAGTTGAATCGCCGTTACAGCAGCGAAATCAACCAGTGGAATAGGAATTAGCCCACCCCCTATAGCCCACAGAACATGGGAACGGACAATAGCATTAGCTTCAGTTCTTTGGCTCATCATTTGCACCAAATGCTCTATCCTTTAATTATAGCAAAATACAACTGTGTCGAAGTAAAGTTAGGTACACCAAGTTGGCGATAATGCTGGGTCGCACTGAGGCGATCGCCACTGAAAAACAATTAACCCACACCTCCTGATGTTCAGTCCAGCGTGGGTTAAGTATGGATAGGTCACTCTAGCAATACATTAGCTAGAAATGAGCAGACTCGGATGATGGGCTTGTTAACCTCCCATTACCCATTACCAGCGCATAGCGCTCAAATGGGTTACATAGAAGACCCAAGACCAGCATAGGCTCCATAAAAGAATAAGCCAACCACAACTAATACACCAGTTCCGGCTACAGTTGCGACAATCCAAAGGGGAATTCTAAAATCTGACATTGATGTTTCTTCCTGATTTAAACAACACAACAATTAAGCAGTTCTCCACCCTAAATGAGCGGGTAGAGAACTGTTCAGAGCAACCCAATTAATTAAAGAAGTAACTGGAAAATAAGATCCCCAATACAAAAATTAGCAACAAGCCCAAATAAAGGGATGTCCGATTGAGTTCAACAGGTTGCTTATTTGGATTTTGATTACGGGTGGGCATTTTTTTTCCTATCTCTGAATGAATTGCATTGCTGTGATTGCGCCTAAAAAGAAGACAGAAGGCACTGCCAAAGTATGAACGGCCAACCATCTAACGGTAAAAATGGGATAAGAAACAGGTTGATTTTGGTTACTGCTTGTCATAATTTCAGATCGCTCGCTTCAAAACTACTTACCGATAAATTCCTCGATTTGTTTATTCCCTTCATAACGATCGGTTACGATAGGAATCTCCTGACGCTCCTGAGTAAAATACTCATTCGGACGGGGAGTACCGAAGGCATCATAAGCCAAGCCGGTACTGACAAAAAACCAACCCGAAATAAACAACATGGGAATTGTGAGGGCATGGATTAACCAATAGCGAACACTGGTAATAATATCCCCAAAGGGACGTTCTCCGGTGGAACCACCTGCCATGATTTTTTCTCCTCTTTAGAACACGACAATTGGAATCATTAGTTTATATCATACGCAAAATCAGGCCGATTGCGTGGAGTTGTCATATTTTAAAAGCGTGCCTCCATTGCCAATCACAAATCCGATTTCGGGGGATTCAAAATCAATCTGGTAGAAGTTAGAGGGCACCTTTTCCACGCTTTGGTCTTTTTGCCAAGTTTCTCCCCCATCAAAGCTGACAATCAGATTTCCACTACCACCAGATACCCAGATTTCTTCTGGAGTACGATAGGCTAAATCCAGGAAGCCAATGCTACTGGCAAACTCTGGATTTTGGGTTTCTTGCCAATCTTCAGGGGTTTCTGGAACTTCCACATTACTAAACTGGAGAGCGCCTCCCCGAGCCAGTAGCCACAACCGATTGTCGGTGGTGAAGCCCATTTTTTGCAAGCGTTTGGAGTTATTGCGGTTATGCTGAACCCAGGCAGAATCCCCCGGTTCCCAGGTAGAATAGAAGTTGCCATTAGCGGAAACTGTGACATACTTCCCATCTGGCGATCGCGAAATATTGCGATACACCCCTACCGCAGACTCAACCAAACCCTTCCAGGTTTTACCCCCATCTTCAGTCCGATAAATCGCACCTAAATCTGTGGTCATTTCGGCAGAGTTTGCCCCTAAAGCCAAAATCGTTTTTGTGGTTCCTGGCAACTTAGCACTGAGGGGAATCGTAGACCAAGAAGCCCCCCCATCAGTAGAATGAATTAGAATAGAAGGCATTCCGACAATCCATCCTTCATCCCCACTGAAACTGACCGAGGTCAACCGAGTCCTCGTATCGAGATCTAAAGGTTTCGGTTGCCAAGTTTCCCCACCATCGTTGGTTTCTAATAAGGTTGCATTACTGCCGACTAGCCACCCATGGCTGGGATCGCCTGTAAATCCAACATCCTGAATCGTTTCTTCAGTCGGTAACTGAATCACGTGCCAAGGACTAGACTCTACAGAAGGTAAATAAGCATTTTTACAACTAGCGCACAGCAGAACAACCGCGATTAATGTTACAACTCGTTGCAGAATTTTCACAATTGATTGCATCACTCCGGATTTTACCGCCAGTTCGGGTTTTACTGTAAACCGTAAAGACTCAGAAGAAACAATAATCCCAGTCCTAACCCCCCAAAAATCAGGAGATTCTTTTGGCTGGGGGTTAAGGCATTGACCCCAAACCCATAACCCATATTTTCAGCAAAGCCTGATGTTCCAACGCCTGCACCGATGTTTTCAAACTTACGGCGTTGCGCCCCACAAATGGGACAGCGCCAGCCTTCAGGTAATTCCTCAAAAGGGGTTCCTGGGGGAACTTGGCGTTTTCCATCCCCTTTGCTTGGCTCATAGACATAGCCACACGCTCGACACTCATAGCGATCGCTTGCCGTCTCTGGAGTTGACTTAGATGTTTCTGGGGTCTCAGACGATCCGGTACTCATTGCCCTACAAGAACTTTGGGAGTTTTTATAGAAATCTTAAAATTTCTGTTAAATATTATGACATATAGCGCTACACCCTGGTAATAGGTCATTGGTAATTGGTAATGGATACACTCAGTTTTTCCTAGGCCCTATTCTCTAAGCCCCTATTCCCCAGCCTGTAGTGCTATGACACAAAAATCGGGTTAACCCGCCGAATCTGGAAAGGCCAGATCCAGGTCAACCCGCGCCGATAGAGAGGATAGAAAGAACGTCCAATGACTGGATTACCCTGTAAATTACCGTTGATCTATGGGCATAAACTGAGTCTCGTGATTCCCCACATAGACTTGTGTGGGTCGGAAAATCCGGTTTTCTCCCAATTGTTCTTTCCAATGAGCCAACCAACCCGCCACCCGCGCCATGGCAAAAATGGGGGTGAATAGATCGGTAGGGATACCCAGTTTGCGATACACTAGTCCGGAATAGAAGTCTACATTGGCATAAATGCCTTTATGGGCTAATTTATCTTCTACGACTTTTTCGACTTCAACAGCGATATCGTAATAGCGATCGCGACCTCTTTGCTTAAATAGCTGCTGGGCTGCATCTTGCAAAATCTTGGCTCTGGGGTCTTTGACTTTATAAACGCGGTGTCCAAAGCCCATGATTTTTTTCTTGTTGGTAATACAGTCTTCAATGTAAGGCACTACATTTTCCACTGTCCCGATCTCCTCCAACATGACCAAGACTTCCTCATTTGCTCCCCCATGGAGCGGTCCAGCCAAGGTTCCGACTGCCGAAGCAACCACCGCATAGGGATCGGTGAGCGTCGAAGCCGTGACTCGCGCTGAGAACGTTGAGGCATTCATCGTATGTTCCGCATGAAGGATCATACTGGCATCAAATACCCTGGCAGCGATCGGATCGGGCACCTCTTCCGTCAACATATATAAGAAGTTGGTCGCATAATCAAAATCATCACGCGGTTGAATCGGATCGTGACCCTTACGCATCAACTTAAATGCCGCTACCATAGTCGGGACTTTCGCAATTAAGCGAATCACCGCATCCCGGATATATTTAGGGTCATCTAAAGCACGACGGGAATAAAATAAACCTAATGCTGCCGCTGAGGCTTGCAGAGCATCCATCGGATGTCCCGTTTCGGGAAAGCACTTCATCATATCCCGAATCCGATATTTAATGCGTCGATGATGACGAATTTCAGCTTCAAACTCTGCCAAGTCATCTTTGGTGGGTAGTTTTCCCCAGATTAGGAGATAGGCCGTTTCGATAAAGTTGCTTTTCTCGGCTAGTTCGGTAATGGAAATACCTCGATATTCCAAAAGCCCTTTTTCCCCATCAACATAGCTAATGCTTGATTGACTAGCGGGAATGCCTTCTAAGCCTGGCTTATACTCACAAGCGATTGTCGCCATAGTTTTCTTACCATGCCTGTGAAATGTACCGTCCCAGATTACCAGAAGCATTTAGAAAATGTATGCCCATTTACACAAAATTCCAATTCTGGAAAAAATTATGATCGCACAACCCCACATAGGAATAGAAGCTTACGAGCTGGAACCCTTGTAGCTCAAGACTATTTTTGGCTAATAACAATATTTCCCATTCTGCTGGGTTGGTTGTTCACTGGACGTTCGCATCCCTCCCAACAACGTAGATACAATCACACACCGTAAAGGCCGATTATCATCCTGTGGGTCGCTATCTTTCAACCCAACAGTAATTCTACCTAACTGCCCATTGGGATGACCATGATGATTAAACTGTTTCCGCCAAATCCCCTGATTGACTCCACGAGTGTACTGATAGAATGTAGTTTCATTTTGATTTGCCCCATCAATAATCAGGATATTGCTATTTAAATTTTGCCAATTTAAACCCGTCAAATCGGAGCCACTCGGTAACTCTTTATGCACTACATATTGCGGATGGGGGTTATTCCGAAAACTGGCTTGCCAAACCGATTTATCCCGTTTAGCATTGCTCTGAGCCTCTCTGAGGGCGAGGTGAAGCTCTTCCCTTCCTAACTTCAACTCTTGCCGCCGCAAAAACCCAAGATAACCAGGCAGAGCAATAACTATTAAAATACCCATCAGGGCAATAACCCCCAACAACTCAGTTAGGGTAAAGCCCCCTTCTCTTCCCCGATAGTTCAGCATTTGCCCCCGTAATAAACAAACTAATTTTTACCTCAATCAACTTTGCCAAGGCTGACAATTGTTGCCAGACTCCAGTTTCATCGATCCTAACAACGTTCTCACAATTATACAGCGTCGCGTATTATCCACAGGCAGTGCTGGATTACTCCCACGAGGAGCAGCCACACCAATAATTAACCCTTTATCTTCCTGATTAGGAGGAGAACCAATCGTTAGCTTAGGAGCAGTTAAAGGATCTAAGTTCCCCTCTCGGTCAAAAATAATTGTAACTGGGCCTTGATTCCCCTTGGGTTGAGGATAAGTATCTTGAGCTATGCTGTCATCGAGCTTATTCTTATTATTTTTGTTATTAGCCGGATCGTTAACCAAAAGATTCGTAAATAAAATCACCTGGTCTCCAGAAACTCCCCGATCTGACCCCAAATTTTCCCAAATATTGCCATTATCCAACGTGTCCACACCAACCGTCTTTGGATGAATAGCAACTTGGGGAATACCCTCATTCGTCACCCGCACCGTCACACTCTGGGCAAGTTTGGTACTTCTGGCCTTCTGTTGGGCTTCCTGGAGCGCCAAAGATACATCATCATTGACTGCACTCACCCGTTGTTGTTGCAAAAAACCCAGCCAACTGGGTGCTGCAATAGCACTTAAAATTCCCATTATGGCTACCACAACCATCAACTCAATTAACGTAAACCCTTCTTCATCTCTAAAGGCATTTGTCGCCCTGCTGAAGGATCTCCAGTTTCGTTGATTTTGTAGAATGTTGCTCTTCAT
>NZ_CEZBFX010000121.1:0-14496 GCF_982964205.1 Roseofilum sp.
CCATGCAAAAATCCCCCGCCGACGGGGTAGTGAACTTGTAAATTACGAACCGATACCAGTGGAGTCATAATAATTAACAATTAATAATCAAATAATGGGAGATGTCTTTAAGTTTCTCATTTACATTTAAGGTCAATATACACCGATTTAGATCAAAGGAGTTAAGATGACACAAATCCTTACCCAGACCCTTACACTGCAAGAATTCTTGCAACAGCCAGAAACAAAACCAGCGAACGAGTATATTAATGGAGAAACTATCCAGAAGCCCATGCCCAAAGGAAGACATAGCCGTTTACAGGGTAAACTTTGCGCGACAATTAATCAAGCCTGTGAAGAAGCACAAATTGCCTATGCTTTTCCAGAATTAAGGTGTAATTTTGGCACGCGATCGCTCGTTCCAGATGTCTCCATATTTCGTTGGCATCGCATACCCTTTACCTCGGAGGGTGAAGTTCCCGATAACTTTAATCTTCCTCCCGATTGGAGCATTGAAATTCTTTCCCCCGAACAGCGTCCGAATAAAGTCTTGGGTAATGTTCTGTATTGCTTAGAGCAGGGCAGTGAGCTAGGTTGGTTTATCGATCCAGGCGATCGCAGTATCTTGTGTTTCATGCCTCAGCAACAACCGATTTTATGTCAAGGCGATCGGGTGATTCCAGTTCTACCCGATCTCAACCTAACGCTCACATTAACGAAGTATTTAGCGGGTTGAAAATGGTGTGAATAACTCTGCCGGTTAGGCACTTTCTTCTAACACTTTTTCTTCCAGTAAATGACAGGCGGCGTGATGGTTGGGATGGGCAAGAGTTGTTCTTGGAACATGGGTTTGACAATGGGTAGTAGCTTGGGGACACCGGGTGTGGAAGACGCAACCGGTGGGACGTTCGAGAGGGCTAGGGATATCTCCGGGAATCGGCATGAGGGGCGCATCGCGAGCATCTAATCGAGGAATAGCTTCAATTAGACCTTGGGTATAGGGGTGTTTGGGTTCCCGGATAATGGAGCGCACGGGGCCAATTTCCATCGCTTTACCGAGATACATCACCATCACATCGGTGGAAATCTGGGAAATTACCGCTAAGTCATGGGAGATAAAGAGAATTGCCATGCCAAATTCTTGTTGTAGTTCAGCCAAGAGGTCTAGAATCTGAGCTTGAATGGTGACATCAAGGGCTGTGGTGGGTTCATCAGCAATGAGTAGCGCGGGACGCATGACTAGAGCAGAAGCAATCATGGCGCGTTGGCGCATTCCTCCAGAGAGTTGAAAGGCATATTGGTCAATTCGTAACTCTGGGTTCGTCATTCCTACGCGGTCTAACATGGCGATCGCCATTTCTCGCGCCTGTGTCCGATTTACCTTATGATGGAGGCGAATCCCCTCAATCATTTGATTGCCAATGGTATACAAGGGCGAAAACGCTGCCGAAGGCTCCTGAAAAATCATGGCAATTTCACCGCCACGAATTTGATTTAAAGTCTTGCTTTTTTCCGGCAGTTGGGCAACATCAAAGGTTTCTCCCTGTTTATTGCAGTAGAAAATATGGGAGCTGGGGTCAATTTCCGCATTACCGGGCAGTAGGCGCATCAGGGCTTTGGTGGAAACTGATTTACCCGAACCCGACTCGCCCACAATACCCAGAGTTTGACCGGGTTTAAGGGAGAAGGACAAGTCATCGACGGCAGTTATTTTACCTTCATCGGTGCGAAAGCGGATGGAAAGATTAGAAACAGTCAGTAAGGAATCAGTCATAGTGTTGGGGAATGGGAGATAGGGGAAATTACATTACCTATTACCGTCGAATGCCAGAATAGGGGTCTGCGGCATCTCGCAAACCATCACCGAGGAGAGTGAAGGACAGGACAGCAACGACGAAGAAGATTAGGGGAATGAAAAACCAGGGGGTAAGCTGAATGGCTTGAACAGTCGTCATTTCTTGCAGGAGAACACCCCAGGACATGGTAGGTCGTCGCAAACCTAGGCCGACAATGGAAAGGGCAGTTTCATCAAGGATGCGGTAAGGGAAGTTAATCACCAATTCGACAATAATGTAACTGGCAAAACCGGGAAGGAGGTGACGCGTGACGATACGCCAACCACTTGCTCCACACAGTTGAGCAGCAAGAACATATTCTTCTTCGCGGGAAGCGAGTAAGTATGAACGGATACGCCGTGCTAGGGTGGGCCAGTTAACCAGTCCCATAACTAAAGTCATGGCAAAATAGACTTGTTGGTTTGACCAGTCACGGGGAAACATGGCGGTGAGGGCCATATATAAAGGTATGGGAGGAATAACGCGCACTAAGTTAGTAAAGGCTTGAATGACGGTATCCACCCAACCGCCGATATAGCCAGCGACTCCACCAAAGAAGAGGCTGAGAATAAAGGAAATCATGATGCCTAAGAAACCGATGGTGAGGGAGGTGCGGGTGGCAAACATGACGCGACTGAAGAGGTCAAGACCGCTAGAGTCTGTACCAAAAAGATGCACTTTACCTCGGTCTACGCCGAAAAGATGGCGATCGCCAGGTATAATGCCGAAAAGCTTATATTCTCCTGCCTTGTGAAAGAAGCGCAGGTTACGCCGCACGGGTTTTCCATCTTCTTCAATAATTTCAACGATATAGCGCTTTTCCAGAACACTGTAACCACTGGTCATGTCATGGACAAAGGGCCAAAGCTGACATCCGGCACTGTCGCACAATCGGATCAGTTGGGGCGGCCCTGCGGTATAGTCAGGATTGCGATCATCTGCCAGCCCGGAGTAGGGCGCTATGAACTCAGCAAATAACGCAATGATGATAAACAGGCTCAGAACTGCTCCCCCCAAAGCTGCCAGGCGGTTGGTCTTAAAGCGCGACCAAAAGAGTTGCCATTGGGACGCGGTATAGTAATCTTCTTTGTTCTGTTTAATGTTACTTATCGGTTGATTCATCGTCCTTTTAACCTCACCCTAGGGTCAATGGCAACTACCAGCAGGTCAGAGAGAAAGTTAGCAGCGATAATAATGCTGGTGACACAAACTAAAATTCCGGCGGCTGTGTTTTGGTCAGCATCCAGGAAGGCGAGGAGGAGTTCTTGGCCAAGTTCTCCTAAAACAAGAATAGAGGCCACGATAGGAAGTTCGTTAAAGGAACGGGCAAAGTCAAAACCAATGGTCGAGACAATCGGCATCACAGCATGACGAGCAGGATATTTTATTAACATGGGCCAACCCGATAATCCTTTTGCTCGTGCCGCAGTGACGTAGAGTTTGCCTAATTCATCTTTCATTAACCCGCGCATGGTTTGCAGTTGGAAAGCGGTGGTAGACCAACCCAAGACCAGCAGAGGAATATAGGCATGGCCGAGGAAGTCGAGGAATTTGGCAAATGACCAAGGTTCATCGCGATAGGCTTGCGAGACTAAGCCGGTTACGTCTAGGTTAAAGACAAAGGCATTAAGCATCAGGAGGACAAGGGCGATCGCAAAATTCGGTAGTGCCAATCCCAAATAGGACAATAACGTAACCAACCCATCCGCGATTCCCGATTTCCTCGTGGCCACCCAAATCCCTACGGGAATCGCCACAATATAGGAAAACAACATCGCGCCAACCACCAAGACAAAGGTATAGAGAAATTTCCCTTGAAGCAGGGTATTAACGGAAGTTTCTACCCGAAAGGCAGGGCCAAAATCGAAGCGCGTGACCACATTCCACAGCCATTCCCCATAGCGAACTAAAAAGGGTCGGTCTAATCCCAAATTGGCCCGAACTTGGTCAATTTCTGCTTGGGTAATCGTTACTCCCGTCCCCGAATATTTACGGAATAGCTCCCGCTCGGCATAGTCTCCCGGCATTAGCTCAATCAGAGCATAAATCATAAAGGAGACAGCCAATAACGTTAAAATTGCTACAATAAGCCGTCCAGCCAGAAAGCGCCAAAACGCCTCATTGTTCGCACCAGATAACAGCATCAATTCTCGATAACCCTGTTTGGTTTCGTCTCAGACTTCTATACATTTACCGCACAAGTTTAAACAGAGCGTAAAGAAAAGGTTAACATTAGGCTTTGCTGGAGAAATGATTAACAATTAACAATAGGTCTGGGTCGTTGGTAATCAGCGCTATACAATCAAAAGCATTCCTAGAGCATGAGGTTAAGTGTGATGAAGCACATGGTTGAGTTTTCTTTAGACGAGGGGGAATCCATCTTTGTGGAAGTGGAAGAAGCAGAACCCGTAGACGATCGCATCGGTATCGCTCCCCAGGTTACCACAAGAGGGCAACGCAGCTTTGAGGCGGCGATCGCCAAAATCAAGCCAGTAGCGAATACCGTTATCCGTCAAGTCCGCAGCTTGAACGAGCCAGCCGATGAAGTAGAAGTCAAGTTTGGACTGAAAATGAGCGCGGAATTCGGTGCGGTGATTGCATCAGGGAATGCCGAAGTACATTACGAAATTACACTGAAGTGGAAGCAATAATTGCCCCATTCCCTATTCCCCATTCCCCATTCCCCATTCCCTTAGGAAAATGGGAAAGATGGCAAGACTACATTATATTAAGTTATAGGGTGCGCGATATTATGGAAGAGTCCTTAGCTGAAGAGCTTCATCCTTTCACCCATGGTCAATTCAACCCATTCTTCTCCCTCTCTCTCTTCTGAAACCTTTTCTGAAGTCTCCAAGTCTCTCTCTCCCCTCATTCTCGAGGAATGGCCAGTTTTAGACTCTGAGCAATTATCCGAAAGCCAAACAGATTTAGAGGCAACTATCCAATATATTGCCAGTCGTACAGAACGGACAAAAGCTTTAATTCGCCGGCATTTAGCAGAACTTTATCAGGTTTGGCAAACGGACTCAGCCAATGGACAGGATAACCCTTCCACCTCAGAACCCTCCAAATCTCCGGTTTTATCCCAGGTCGATCAAACCCTGAAACTCTTAGAAAAACGTACCGAAAAATTGGTTGCCCAATTTGAAGAGGATGTCCTCCCGAAGGTGAGTGAAAAGGCTAAAGAACATGTGGGAACCAGTTTATTAACCGCATTGGGCGTTGGCTTTATTCTGGGATTACTGGTCGCAGGAGGTGGGCGTGGCCGTTCATGAACTCTTAGATGGCCTACAAGTTTACCTCACCCGTGGGGTGCGTTTGCTGCGAGTGCTGGTTGACATGCACCAAGACCTGGCTGTGCGGGAAGCGACCCAAGAACAGCAACGATTAATTCAGGGACTGTTGATCTTACTGGTGGGAACCGGCCTATTAATGACTGGAATTGCCCTGTTGCAAGTGACCGTTGTGGTGACTTTACAGCATTTAGGACTGGGTTGGTTGGCTGCTATTGCTCTGACGGCCCTGGTAGACTTGCTATTTGGCCTGATCTTAATGCAATGGGGGTCTCAAAGATTACAAGGTCCCTACATGCGCGAAACCCGCGATCGCCTCCTGAAAACGACTCAAACGTTACTGCAAGATGACCCGGATGCCGGTTATTTCTAGTGCTGTTTCTAGTAGCGTAGTGGGCTGTCTCATCTAAAGTAGGGTATTGGGTACAATTCGTTGTAAGGCTTTAGCGCTCTGAATATTTTAGCGCTAAAGCCCCTACTCTCAGGAATCAGTCTAATTACAGACTTTGCACAAATTTACTTAACCGCTCCATGCCTTTTTCGATGGAAGTCATATCCGTGGCATAGGAAAGGCGAATATGATCGTCGGCACCAAAGGCAACACCGGGAATGGTCGCTACATTATAGTTATCTAGGAACTGAGTGCAGAAATCGGTGGATTTAAGACCCGCTTCGCCGATGTTGACATAGACATAAAACGCGCCTTTGGGTTCACTCACAGATAACTTGGGAATGGCTTGAATGCGCTCAATAATTACTTTGCGCCGTTCATCAAAGGCAAGGCGCATTTTTTCTACACAGTCTTGGGAAGATTCCAAAGCGGCGATCGCCCCATATTGGGCAAAGGTGCAAACGTTTGAGGTACTATGACCTTGAATGGTATTGCAGGCCTTAATCAGTTCCACAGGGGCCGCCAAATAGCCAACTCGCCAACCCGTCATCGCATAGGCTTTGGCAAACCCATTACTAATAATGGTGCGCTCAAACGCTTCTGGACTCGCAGCGCCAATACTCAGATGAACGGCTCCATCATAGAGAATTTTTTCATAAATCTCGTCGGAGACCACCCACAGATTATTTTTGACCACCACTTCCGCTAAAGCCTTGATTTCTTCTGGAGTGTAAACCATTCCCGTGGGGTTCGAGGGGGAGTTGAGAACAAACAGTTTGGTATTGGGGGTAATAGCGTTTTGCAATTGTTCTGGCGTAATTTTGTAACCAGTAGCTGCCTCTGTCGTCACTAAAACCGATTTTCCTCCGGCTAAAGCAACCATTTCTGGATAACTCACCCAATAGGGAATGGGAATAATCACCTCATCTCCCGGTTCAATCAAGGCCATCATCAGGTTATAGAGAGAATGTTTCCCCCCATTGGTGACAATGATATTTTCGGGTTGGTAGTTGAGATTGTTATCTTTCTTTAACTTTTTGACGATCGCCTCTTTCAGCTTGGGTTCTCCTGATGCTGGGCCATATTTGGTTTTCCCTTCATCAAGAGCTTTTTGTGCAGCCGCTTTAATGTGGTCGGGGGTATCAAAGTCTGGTTCTCCAGCACTAAAGCTACACACATCTAACCCGGAAGCTTTCATTTTCTTGGCTTTAGCGCTGATCGCTAAGGTTAATGAGGGGGTTACTTGTGCTACACGAGATGCTAACTTCATAGTTGCTCCAGATCCTTCTTTTATGTTGATTAAGGGCGATACTCCTGCCCAGTCGCTTCGCGACCGCCAACTGTCTATTCTGGCAGAGAATATCACTTTGCCTAGAGAGATTCAACTTTTTTTAGCCTTTGAGTTTGTAACGTAATTCTTACATTCGGTAATCCAAGTTACTAATACTTGTGTGAAGTTAATTTAAATAAAAACTGGAAACGCAAGGTTTTTTGAACTGATGTGTGGAAAGTCCCTGAACTGACCCAATTTGCTGCACACTATTGTTTATTTCTCGACAGGAGTTGTCGTTATGCGTCACTTACATCACTGTTATGAGATTTTAGAAGTGGCTCCTAACGCTAGTTTGGAGGAAATTCACCAAAACTACAAGGATTTAGTGATGGTCTGGCATCCCGACCGTTTTGTTCATAATCCCCGCCTTTATCACAAAGCCCAAGAAAAAATAAAACAACTCAATGAAGCCTACGAGCAGTTGAAGTCTCAAAGAAATTTAGTGATGGCATCAGTACATCAGAGCGATCGCGCCTGGGCAAGGGCAAAACCCTCTGCACCAAACCCTTATGAGCCATCTGGCTTTTCCCAAGCTAGAAGAGAAGATTATAACCGGGCATTAGATGACTATATTCGTCATCATAGCCGAGATATGCAAAACTGGTTAGATTAGACTTTTTGTAGAAGTCAGGCAATAGAGAGGGAATAGGTAGCAATAGAGAGGGAATAGGTAAGAGTCTATTCGTCGCGCAATGGTGATGTCAGAACTTTGGGTAACGATCGCAACCGAGAATGTAGAAACCTTAAGGGATTTTTATAGTTGTGTGCTGAACACTCAAGCACAGCGAGAAATTCCAGGGGTGTATGCGGAATTTGTCATTGGGGGGTTGCGCTTGGGATTATTTCGACCCCGCGATCGCCAAGAATTTCACTCTTCTACCCCAGGAGCCATGAGTTTATGTTTAGAAGTCGAGGATATTGAGGACGCGATCATCGGTCTCAGTCATTTAGGTTACCCTCCTCCTGGAGCCATTCAAACCGCTTCCCATGGCCGAGAAATTTATGCCTATGATCCGGATGGGAATCGCTTGATTATTCATGAAAATTTGTAAATTTCCTTAAGAGATTTGGGGGCGATTGCGCCTACAGATTAGTTTTTGCACTTTAGTAAATGCTGTAACACTTTCTGACCAACCAGGCTGGGATAATCAACTCATACCTAATCCTAAAACATCGGTTCGGAGCGATATTATATGTCCACAGAAAATGTAGAAAAATTGCTCGAGGCGGGCGGACAAGATCCTAAAATTCGGGAAGAATACGACAAAACTCAGAGTAAAGATGAATTTGTCGAGAAGGCCAACAAGGATGGATACAAATTTACAATCGAGGAACTGAATCAGGTACTCAAGGAGTACGGCAATTCCTTTGAACTTTCGGGCTTCCCGCCCCGACGATTCATTTGGTTGAAATAACATCGAACTGTTTGTCCCCTCTAAAGATGGGAGCGTTCTTAGCAGCCAAGCCCTGGGTTCTTAAACAAACCTCAGTTTAGTACGGCTTTACAGGAAGCCGCAGGGACGATAGCGGTGGAAATTGGGTTAATGGTTCATCAAGATCTGTAATTTTCCTTAAGACATTGGCGACCCAACACTCTTACAATTGAGTAAAACCGTGAATCTAGCTCCCTTTGATTAAAATGCCCAATTCTCCTGTCGTCTCTTATCAAATTCTCAGCGATCGCAGCCAATACAAACCTTGTAAGATCAACGTCCCCGATCTCGATCGTCCCATTGCTGCCATTCGAGTCAACCAAACCTACTATAGTCTCTTTCAAGTTATTCCAGACAGCCAACGCGCCGAAACCATCGCCGAACGCCTCACTCAGCGAGGAGATGAAGTCATGATTACCCCTACTCCCAAAGGAAGTGCCCTTTGGGTCAAAGAAGCTCAAGGGTCTCCCGTTTCCCGTTCTACCAAAAAAGCACAGAACGCTCAAACCCCTGCCAAGCCTCCAGAACCGCCCTATAAAATTCTCAATTCTCCAGAAGATTATCAACTTGGGTATATTCAAGTCCCTGACTTAAATGATTCCCTAGAAGCAATTGAATGTGAGAACCAATATTACAGTCTCTTTAAGAGCTTTCCTGATATTCATCAAGCCTCAGAAATAGCTCTGCGTCTAGCCAAGAAGGGAGATAAAATCTTGATTATCCCCAACTCTCCCCAATTTACCCTTTGGATTTTAGAGCCAGATGCCCAGTGGTTAGCTTCTCGATAGACGGAGTAAGCTAGAGTAGACGCAACCTTTAACTGTCCTCTAAAATTCCCGGTAATACTTCTCCTACTTGGGTATTTAGCACTTCCATATCCTCTTGATCTTTAGCACTAAAACTGGTCTTAAATTGCTCGGGTGCTTGGGGCCAAGTGCTAGGATCGTAGGCTGGAAATTGTCCGGGTTTGCGTTTATTCACTAACTGGGTGACTCCCAAGGGTTCCCCATCTTTGGATAACACTGGCATACAAAGCAAACTAGACGTTCTATAGCCCGTTTTTTTATCCGTTTGTTGGGCAATTTCCGACCCCGGATAATCGTATAAGTCAAAGGGAATATTTAAGGGTTGTCCTGTCAGAGCAACACGACCGGCAAACCCTTCTCCCATGGGAATGCGAATATCAATTAAGGAGCCATCGCTTTGAGGTAATTTAGTCCATAGTTGTTTATTGGCTCGATCGATTAACCAAAGGGTAGAGCGGTCAGCATCGGTTAGGGTTTTGGCGGCTTGCATCACATTACGAATAATCTCTTCTGCGGAACTACTACTGCTTTTAATCAGATTAATCGCGTGAGTTAATGGATCGACAGTTAGACCCGATTTTTTCAAGGTGGGGATGTCAGTATAGAAGGATTGGAAGCCTTGGAGAATGGGGGAGATCAATTGGGTATACTCTTGCACGCGATCGGCATCGGCGCGGTTAAAGCCTTTGGGATCGAGACGACCTTCCGTCTGTTTGTTAAATAAGCGAACGACTCCGACTACTTCCTTCTGATCGTTGACTAGGGGAAATAAGAATAACTGGCTATAATTAGCGATTTTACCAGCTCCTTGAATGACTAAGGGATCGGCTAAATTTCCCAGTTTATTAGTTCCCTTAAAATCTTGGCTACTGACTATTGTTTTGGCTAACCCTTGCTCTGTCGAAACAGTAATCAATTTAGGTTTTTTCTGGGCATCTAAAATGGCAGACCAAAGGTTATTCCGGCTAGAATCCAGAATAAATAATGTGGCTTTCGCTACTCCGATCGCCTGTTCTACAGAAGTGTGCAGAGGTTGGAGAAAATGAGCTAAAGAGTGGTAAGCGGCTTCCTGGTTGGATGCTCGATCCAGCTCCATTTGACTGAGTAAAACTAAGCTTTGCTGGGTCACCTCAGTGGGATTAATTTGCGCTTGTTTCTTCAAGCTTTCATGGCTTCTAATGAACTGGAGTAGTACCGCTACCCGTTCATTAAATAACTGCATCGTTTGTTGATCGTTGCGGTCAAAACTGGCTTTTAAATAATCAGGAACTGCTGGCCAATCCTCTTTGTTATATTCGGGATGATTACCTGGCTTACGCTTATTGACTAATTGGGTAATACCGAGTAATTCGCCTTCCGGACTTTCGATTGGCATACAGAGTAAACTACACGTCCGATAGCGAGTTTGAGAATCGGTGCGTTTTGCATTTTCAGCATTGGGGTCATTGTAGAGATCAAAGGGAATATTTAAGGTGTGCCGAGTTTGGGCAACTTCACCAACAAATCCGACTCCAATTGCACATCGAATCCTCCCTTTTCCAGGTAACTCTGTCCATAAATCCCCAGCTTGAGGGTCATGTAACCAGAGGGTGGAGCGGTCAGCATTCATCAGTTTTTTGGCCGTATTCATTACCCGATGTAATACGGTTTGAGTGTCTAGGTTAATCTGATCGAGCGATCGCGTTGCTTCCGTAAGTGCTGCCGTTGCCCGTAACTTTTTAGTCGCTTTATAGGAGGATTGACACGCTTGCAGAATCTGACGAATGGGAAGCACACATTTGACTAAGCGCTCTAAATCTTTGCGGGTAAACCCTTGCACTGGACGCGAGGGACTATTGGGAATTTTGGGTGCAATTTTATTGAGCAGTTGAATCACTGCTACCACATTCTTTTGCTCATCTAAAATTGGAAAGGCTAAAATATTGCGAGTGCGATAATTATACTTTTGATCGTATTCTTTCACCAACTTACATCGGGGGTCTTCATACACATTGTTGGGAATATTAATCACCCGCTTGAGTTGGGCGACTCCTCCAGCAATGCCTTCGCCAACCCGGACATGAATATCGAGGAATTCACCCTGTTCATTTTGAGCCACCAAAGACCATAACTCTGTTTTTTCATCATTGAGCAAAAAGATGGTAGTCCGCTCGGCCCGGAGCAACTGGCCGACGGTAGAAGTCACATCTCGCAGCACTTCATATAGGGCTTGGGCCGATTGATGGCCTTCTTCGGGGGTTTGTCCTTCTGAAAGGAAATCGACTTGAGAAACCAGTAATTTCCGCTCGAGTTGGGTAAAGGTTTTCAGGAATTCGGTTTCATCGACTTCTAACTCGGTTTCAATGGTTTCGATCGCCTTCTCAACCCACTGAGCATTAAAAATTCCGGCATAGATACGGTTATGGATTAATAAACGCCCTTGTTCGCGCATGGCTAATCCCATGGTCCGTAACTCGCGCTGTTCCGGACTCTCATTAGCCGGTATCCCTTTGTCTGCTAATACTTGTTCATACAGTCGAAGCAAGTTCAAGGTTGCCGGTTGGGGTTGTAAGAGGCGATCGCGAATACTGCGTAAATGTTTTAATTCTTCATTGTTTTCCCAATTCTGAATTAATTCCCTTTGCACTAACTTAGAAATCCATTCTTCTTCGCGAGCCACGATTGGTACATCCTCAGAATCTGCGATCGCCTGACAAACGGCTATTGTCAATAGAGGGTGAGCAGCCGTCCAGAAAAATATCGTCGAAATCAGAGTACGATAATTCCGGGTTTTGGCTCTCATTCCCCTGGCCAAATCCAGGCCAGTAGCGTATTTTGAAGAAGGAGTCAGGGAGTGGCTCTCATTGGCGATCATATCGTGCAACCCGATCTGAATGGATTTAGCTATGCAATCAATCTCAATGATACCCTGATTGTACAAGGCCTTCTTTTGGCAAGAGATTAAACCCATGCAAGAGATTCAAGGAACCACCCGTTTACTGGGTATTATTGGCGATCCGATTAAGCATTCGCGATCGCCGGTGATGCAAAATGCCGCCCTTTCCCATCTAGGCGCTGATTATGTCTATGTCCCCTTTCCTGTTATCAAAGACCAATTGGAGGTTGTCTTACAGGGATTTCAAGCGGTTGGGGTGGTTGGGTTTAATGTCACTATTCCCCACAAAAGAGCAATTATGCCCTATCTCTCCCAAATTTCCCCAGTTGCCCAAGCTGTGGGTGCAGTGAATACGGTTTGGCGAACGGAACGGGGATGGGAAGGAACCAATACGGATGTTTTGGGATTTATTGCTCCTTTGAAAGAGGAGCATCAGAAGTGGTCTAATGCACAAGTGGTGATTTTAGGCAATGGCGGATCGGCGCGAGCGGTGGTTGCTGGTTGTTTGGAGTTAGGGGTTGAGCGATTGCATGTGGTAGGGCGTAATCTTGAGCGTTTGCAAGCCTTTCAACAGAGTTGGTCAAGTCCTGTGATGATTCATCAATGGCCTGAGTTACCGGATTTATTATCGGAAACGACAGTATTGGTCAATACTACACCCATCGGTATGTCTCCTAATGTCAATGAGACTCCGGTAGATCGGGAACTCTTGGCTCGGTTGCCTCAAGGAGCCATATTATATGATTTAATTTATAATCCTCGTCCGACTCGTTTTTTACAATTGGGGCGAGAGATCGATCTGCTCACGATTGATGGCACAGAAATGTTAGTCCAGCAAGGAGCAGCCGCTCTACAATTATGGCTTGATGAACCCACTCCGGTTGGGGTGATGCGTCAAGCGCTCTTGGATGCTTTGTAAACAGGCAATAGGGAAAATAGATATCTAGTCAATAATCGTTTGAAGAGGACTGAGTATGACAATTTCTAGTGTTGCTAAAGTCTGGACAGATGATGAGTTTATGGCGCTACCCGGTGATGAGCATCGTTACGAGTTGGTGAATGGGGAGTTAGTCGATATGGGAAATTCGGGAATGGAGCATGGCTATGTGGCCTGTCTTTTGGTCGCTGAATTGATGGCTTTTGTGCGCCAAAATAGATTAGGGGCGGTGTGTGATTCGAGTACCGCATTTACCTTAAAAGAGGGGAATCGGCGATCGCCCGATATTTCTTTTATCAGTCGTGACAGATTGAAGGGATTAAGCCGTCCACCCCGTGGATTTTTTCAGGGATCGCCCGATATAGGAGTGGAAATTTTGTCCCCAGGAAATACAGTAGAGGAAATGCATACCAAGATCGTAGAGTATTTCCAGAATCAGACGCGCCTGTTGTGGATGATTCATCCTGATGAACGGTATATCTTGGTTTATCATTCTCCTGAGCCAGATCGTCTCTTGCGGGTGGGAGATACACTTGATGGAGAGGATGTGATAGTGGGGTTTTCGATGGCAGTATCAGACTTATTCGAGCCATGGGATTTTTAATCAAGTTTTAGAAATTGTGAATGTTACGAATAGATGGAGAAACTGTAAATGGGCGAAAAATTTGTGAATTATCAGGTTAAGAGTAGTTCTCTATCTGTTTTCTCTATATCTGATATATGTGAAGCCGTAAAAAAAATTACCAAAAGTCAAGCTTACATAACGCCTGAAAAGAATGGATGGTTCTCCATATACGATCGGACATCCGAGGAATTTATCTATCATGAGATAAGTGCTTTTGCACAAAAAGTATCAGAGGCACTGTCATCGACTGTATTTGCATTCATTGTATTAAGTGGGATTAACTTTATTTACTTGCTGTACGACTCTGGAGAGTTAATAGATGAATTCTATGACGATCCTGAATCATTCACTTTTGGTTATGAATATGTTAATGATAAAATTCGGAAGCAGTTCCAAGGAAATCCTCAAAAAATCTTGACCTATTGCGTAGAAGGAACAACTCTACAGGATCTTTTGCATTTTTTTGATATTTGCAAAAAAAACGAAATGGACCACTATGACGGTAAAAAAATACAGTACTATGGCATGGATGCTGTTGAGGAATTCGTAGTTTTTTTGGGAATTGATGAAGAAAGAGCAACAACTGGATACAAATATTTGGAGGACGATAAATTTTATGGTACGGGTTTAGAGATGGAAGATGCCGAAGATTTTATATTAGTAGAAGCCTCATCTATCTAATTGCCACCCGATCGCTGTTAAAGAATGCCATTGTTCAGCAGAATCCTAGAAATATAGCGTTTCTCTCTTCTATGAGGTACAGCTTGAAGCCTTAGAACCTAAGCTATACACGCTATTGCTAGAGAGCCTATTGCCTAGCACGAAGCGCTACAGAGGTATGGCTGGTATCTTTCAAAAATCACAGCGCTTTGCGAGATAATGAGGTACAGTCACCTGAATTCGGGATAAACAGCGACTCTTTCCTAAGAGTTCCCTCCTATACGAGGGAGCGACTCATTGAACGTTACTGGCATCAGATCGAGTCAATC
>NZ_CEZBFX010000122.1:0-14337 GCF_982964205.1 Roseofilum sp.
AATATGTATCCACGAGAACCATTGTTGGCCGCTACCAATGGGCCCCCCCGCAAACATTTTAAAGGGGGGAATCATTTTGGCGATCGCCCCCCCATCTCCCATCACAATCCCAAATCGTAAGATGACAGACCTTACCCCATGCTGGCTCACGGCTTGGGCACTCTGTTCCCATTCCACACACAATTGTGCTAGAAAATCATCTCCAGCAGGGGAAGTTTCATCAAACTCGGCGGTTTCACTGGTTCCGTAATATCCGATTGCTGAAGTATTCACCAATACTTGAGGTTTCGGATCGGCCGCAGCGATCGCTTCGACAATTTTTTCAGTCCCCAGAATCCGACTATCGCGCAAGATTTGCTTACGTTCTGCTGTCCATCGTTCTTCAGCAATAGGTGCGCCGGCTAAATTAACAACTCCATTACATCCAGAGATTTGACGCTGCCATTCTCCCCCTGTAGTCATAGAATAACCGACGATTTCAACCCCAGAGGGCCATATGCGTTTTGCCTTATCCGGATTACGAGTCAAAACTAAAACTTGCTCTTTTTCGGCAATTAACTGTTGTACTAAGGCTCGACCAACAAATCCGGTTGCCCCTGTAACTGCTATTTTCATGGGATTGAATGTAGACTTAATAACATTTAATGATGTTCCAGTTTAGTTATTGTAGTTCAATCCGCGCGATTCTTGAAGACATAGGCAGAATAAACACCCCTAAAATTACGTGATTTTCAGGCGATCGATTTAGGGATAAGTTGGGAAGGCTGGCAAAAAGTTTGGGACTAAATTTAAAGAACAGACAAAGTTGAGGAAAGGTTAAAAACCGTAAAATAGCGGAAGACAGAGGTACATCTACCGCTTAAAATAGGTATTATTCAACCTAAATTCCTGAATCAATTTCAGTCAATTTCAGTTTGTACGAGAGGAGTGAGATATCAAAAATCTACAAATCCAGGGGACTCAACCTTATGAACTCTACACTTAAAATTCATCCAATTTCGATTTTATGTTTATTAACGGCGATCGCCGCACTCTGCTGGCTTGTACCCATCGATCCGCCAGCAGTAGAGGCGAATTCTTCTTCTACTCCCATAACCTATTTATCATGGGGCCAGTGAGCTGGGGATAGGGAAAGGGAAGAGGAGACACGGAGAAGTTTATTCCCTATTCCCTATTTTCCCTAAGCAGAGGCAACCTGACTAGAAGTAATGGCGCTTACCTGTCCAGCATCAACCAAAGCTTGATAAATCATGGCTGCAGTTTCAGCGCGGGTAGCTTCATCATTGGGTCGCAAGCGATTGACATTGGGGTAATTGACCACTAATAGCTTTTGTAAGGCTCTGGAGATCGCCCCTTGTGCATAGCTAGGAATTTGATCCCGATCCTCAAAAATACTCAACAAATTTGATTCAGCAACTCCCAAATCTAAACCATTCACCAGAGAAACCAACACATCCGAGCGCTTAATATTAGCGCTCGGATTAAACGTATCGGCAGAAACTCCCGATAAAAAGCCCGCTCGATAGGCCTGTTGAATGGCATCAGCAGCCCAAAAATCCGCCGGTACATCCTTAAAATTGACTCGATCGCGTTTGGGTTGGGGATTAAACACTTTCACCAATAAAGCTGCATATTGAGCACGATTAATGGAACTATCGGGCCGGAATGTACCATCTTGAAATCCGCTAATTAAATCTTGCTCTAATAACTCGGTAACAAAAGGCCCAGCCCAGTGACCGACCAAATCGGCAAAGGCATTGGAGCTATTGGACGGACTGGCTGTTCCGGGAACGATATAACGAGAATTAATGGGATCGGCATCTCCAGTGGCAACTAAAGACTGATAGAGAATAGCCGCCATTTCTGCACGGGTGATATCTCGTCGAGGATTGAGTAATCCCAGATCGGGATAATTGACAATCATCCCTTTAACCGTTGCAGTGGTCACTTTGGTGATCGCATAATTGGGAATAGAGGTGCGATCGCGGAAAACGAACAAAGCGCTACTATCGCCACCGGTCAATTCTAAGCCACTAATTAACGCTACGATCGCTTCTGTGCGGGTTAAATTCCGACTTGGGCGAAATGTACCATCCGGATAACCCGATAAAAAGCCCATTTGGGAGGTTTTGGCGATCGCTGCTGCCCCCCAAAACCGACTGGAAATATCCAAAAACCCGATCGCCGGTCGTTTCAAGGGCACATTAAATGCTTTCGCCAATAAAGCCGCATACTCTGCTCGAGTCAGATTATTATTGGGGCGGAATGTACCATCCGGGAATCCACTAATCACCCCTTTACTCACTAACGTTTCGATGAACTCTTGTGCCCAATGTCCTGCCACATCTCGTAATTGTACGGGTGTCGGAGTTGGGGTGGGAGTCGGAGTCGGCGTGGGAGTCGGCGTGGGAGTTGGGGTAGGAGTTGGAGTTGGCCCGGGGGTCGGTGTGGGAGTAGGTGTAGGAGTCGGAGTGGGTGTAGGTGTTGGGGTCGGGCTTGGGGTTGGTGGCGGTGTAATCACCTCACTGGCAATAAAGTCAATTAACCCTTTCACCCGATTGGGATTGAGCTGATTTCCGGCAGAAACTAACGTCGTTGTCGTGGCATTTTGCACATCGTATCCCCCATTCCCCTGAAAGGTATTACCCCCAGGATCTTGGGCGCTACCCAAATCAGGAACAGATTGGGAAATTACCGTTAAACCATCTTCACTATTGTTTTCAATCACATTTTGCCGCAAAACCGGACGCGATCGATTAGAAGCTACAATCCCCGCCCGATTATTACTGAGGCGATTACTAATAATTACGGGGGCTGCATCATCACTGACCGCAATTCCATAACCCGTTTGGTCACAGACATTACTGCGAATTTCTCCCTTAGAATTTTTAGCCATGGAAATACCATTAGCATCATTCAATTGGAATACATTCCCCTCAATTAAAGGGTTGGCGCTCCCGGTGGCAAAAACACCTTCACGCTTAGAGCGAGTAAAGGTATTATTAGCAATAACTGGAGCGGCTGATTCAATCCAAACAGCAGTTCCACGGCTAAGGGTATTGGTTACCGTCACCCCTCGTAATTGGGAATTCGTATTGAGCCTCAGGGTAATATTTTGTCCAGCAAATGTGGGGCTAATATAGCTGCCTCCACCCTCAATCGTCATTCCTTGTCCTTTATTACTTTCATTACCAACAATAGTCACGCCAGAAGGAACGGTTAGAGGAAAAACTTCGCCACTCGATGTATTGTAAGTCCCTGTAGCCACTTGAATTGTGGTGCCAGAGGGTACATTTTGCAGAGCGCGACTAATGGTTTTGAATGGAGCAGCAGTCGATGCACCAGAATTGCCATCATTGCCCGTTGCGGGATTGACATACAGAATGCTCATGGTGTCAGGTAAAAGAGTAGAGTTAAGGGATACAGACAACCCTATCCAGGGATGATCTAGGGTTAACATGGCCATTCTACAGGGGCGATCGCGCTTTAGGGTTTCCCAGTTGTAGCACTCTAGCGAGTTGGCGAATCTGAACTATCTAAACTGACACTTAAAATGGTGACTACCGTTATTTTTTTCAATTTACTGATTTCTGCCTTTTGTCTGTGGTTAGCTTGGCGTATTGGGCGACTAAGAAGGAGATTAGCCAGGATTGCTGATGTTTTGGTTATGGCAGAAAAGCGTACCGATCGCGTTCTCTTTCATGCTCCCAATCAAATTATCCGAGGACAACAGGGAAGTCGGTGGGTACGACAACGTTATGCTCTGGTTGCCCAACAATGGGCGCAGGTGGAAAAACTGTTAGCCATTTTAAGTTTAGTTCTAGGAGTTTGGCGAAGACGCTCTAGACATCAGCGCTAGTTTCGGTAAGATATGGGGTAAGAATGAGCGTACTCGGGCTTGCATCCCAAGTTATGTACATTAATGGCTCGTGGAAAGCGGTATAGTCTGATGAGGATACTGGCAAGGATATGTCTAAAAATCAATCAGGACAGTTTATTGGGGGTTTGTTGTTGGGAACAGCAGTGGGAGTTGTGACGGGAATTTTAATGGCTCCCCGTAGCGGACAACAGACTCGGAAGATTTTGAAAAAGTCGGTCGCGGCATTACCTGATTTAGCGGAAGATATCTCTACAAGCGTTCAATTTCAAGCCGATCGCCTAGGCGCATCGACTAAAGATACCTGGGAGGATACTCTCTCTCGAGTGCGAGAGGCGATCGCCGCTGGAGTCGAAGCGAGTTTGCGCGAGCAAGAAAATCCCTCAATGGCTTCTCGTCCTTTGCACAGTGAAGAACAGAGTGTAGATCCCGATACAGATCAGTCTTTCACTGAGGAGTTTAATTCTTCAGAAGGCTCAACTTATAATAATTCCCTGGATTTACAATAGGTTGAGATTGATTTAAGTTGTTGTATAACAACCGCCAAGGGTAACACCCAATTTTCTGGCATTCCCTATTCCCCATTCCCTATTCCCTATTCGTGATCGACCCCCTATTTTGGTTAGGATTATCTATTCTTTTGGTTGCGGTTAGCTTAACCGCCGTGTTGGTTGTGCTAGTTCCCACGGTTAAAGAATTAGCTAGAGCCGCCCGTTCTGCGGAAAAATTGTTTGATACCCTGAGCCGGGAACTCCCACCAACCTTAGAATCCATCCGCTTAACCGGGATAGAAATTAGTGACCTGACGGATGATGTGTCCCAGGGCGTTCAACGAGCTTCACAAGTCGCGAAACAGCTTGACCAGAGTATAGAAACCGCTCGCGAACAAGCTAAAGGGGTACAAGTAACCACCAAAAGTGTGTTCACTGGCCTAAGGGTGGCTTGGAAACGATTTCAACAACCTAAAAGCTCTAGTAAAGCAGATGCGATCGCCAACTCAGATCGCCCCTCTCTGCCTGTAACTGACAATCAACGCTATGGAAGCACTCGACGCAAACTTCCCCAGCGATCGGTCTCTCCCCTCATCCCCACAGACAAAGACAATTAACAATTAATCATTATTCCCCTCTCCCTATCTTCTGGTCTCCTCACTCCTCACTGCTTTCTATGATCAAAATCTAGTCAAAAATGTAAAGATTTGTTAAGATAATCTCACAAAACGTTCGGCTATTCCCACAACTGACCATTGCACGAGGGGTTAAGGATGAAAAAAACACATAAAAAAACATATTGGCAAACCTGTTTAGCTGGAATTCTAGCGCTTTTGGTTTGGGCGATCTCTCCAGCCGCCCATGCCTACAACAACCCAGAACTCCTACCCGACCTACCCACACCTATCATTGACCTAGGGCGCAACCTCACCGACACCCAAGAAAGCAACCTAGCTGACGACCTCACCCAATTTGAACAACAAACCGGCTGGAAACTGAGAGTCTTAACCCAATTCGATCAGACCCCCGGCCGCGCCGTCAAAGACTTCTGGGGACTCAACGATAAAAGCGTTCTGCTGATCGCCGATGCCAGAGGAGGAAACATCCTCAACTTCAGCGTTGGTGATGATGTCTATAGCCTGCTACCCCGCACCTTCTGGATCGAACTCCAAACTCGCTACGGTAACCAATTCTTTGTCCGCGACAACGGCTCCGACCAATCCATCATTCAATCCCTGGAATCCATTAAAACCTGCCTCATTCAAGGCGGATGCAACGTTGTCCCCGGACTGCCCAGAGAACAATGGATTCTCACCCTGATCACCTCTCTCGTCGGTGGCACAATCTTCGGCTTTGCTGCCATTCCTCGCCAAAATGGGCAAATCTTTGCCTGGCAATGGGCCCTAATCTTTTCTCCCCTGTGGGGCATTCTATTTATTGCCTTCGGTATTGGTCCGGTTGTTTCTCGCACCAGTGAATGGTTACCCCTGGTTCGCAACATCATTGGCTTTGCCCTAGGAGCCTTAGTTGCCTACCTCTCTCCCAGCTTTAACCAATCCGAAATCTCAGAAACCTAAACCAGAGTTGCCCAAACTGGTAAGCTAATACCGTAAGCATTCAGTGGTCAGTCCAGGGTACACTCTACCCTACCCCTCTGAATACTCACTAGCTCACCTAAATCTTGGCTTGCTACTCGAATATGGAATGGCACATCACAGACGCTCTCAGTTTGGGAATCATTGACCGTGAAGTGGGTTCTCACCCTTTTTCACCAGCAGAATACGAAATTGTCCGTCGAGTGATCTACTCCACTGCCGATTTTGAGTACAAGTCCCTCATTCGCTTTTCTGACCAATCTCTTCAATCTGGGGCAGCGGCTTTAGCTGCCCGCACTACGATTGTGGTTGATGTTCCCATGGTACAAGTGGGCATTGCCAAATTAATTCAGGAGACTTTTGCCAATCCAGTCTATTGCAGCATGGAGACCCTCACCCGTCCCCAAAAGGAAAAAACCCAAGTAGCTTGGGGCGTGGAAACCTTAGCGAGACGATACCCAGAAGGGATATTTGTGATTGGTCAATCCCACACAGCTCTGGCTGCCTTAGTAGAATTAGTGGAAACAGAAGTGATTAAACCGGCTTTAATTGTAGGCGCACCAGCAGGTTTTGTAGAAGCAGATGTTACGAAGGGCCGCTTAAACGATTCCCAAGTTCCCCATATTCGTATTGAGGGACGTAAAGGGAGCGCGGTAGTTGCTTCAGCAATTATGAATGGGCTAGTGGACTTAGCGTGGCAAGCCTACGGGAAAGAGGTATAATTGTTTTATCTTGGAGTTGCTGTTAGGAAAAACCGTCGCGCTCCCCGATGCTGCGACAGTTCCAGAGTTCAGTTAAGAGATGATAGACCAACCAATTCCCTTCCGTTAAATTGGTTAAAGTTGCCTTAGAACTTCCCTTATTCATAATGAAGTGAAAACATTATGCTCTGAGATTTTAAGAGTTTTAGCACATATCTACTGAAAATAGAGCTAAAATAGAATGTTAAGGCGTGCCCTGACTCTTACAGCTTACATACTTCAGTACGAGAGGAACAGTAACACTGCCATGCAGTGGGTGTTTGGGACGCAGGATGCGAAGAACCCGACAGGTGGACATTAAAAGTAGTCATCCTTTAAAGAGTGTGTAATAACTCATCGGCGGAGTCCCTGGTGTCCCTGAGCAAACACATTATGCTGTAAGTAACTTGCACGCCTTTCACGATCGCAGGGTATGATAACGAAGATTTAACTCTTGTTGATTCTCAACCATGCCGATTGATTTCCGTAACCTCAATATGCTCGCTGCTTCGATTTTGGTGGAAACCTTAGAGCGTTTGGGCTTAACTACGGTAATCATTTGTCCGGGATCTCGTTCAACTCCCTTAACCGTTACGTTTGCTGCTCAAACTGGGATCGAAGCAATACCCATATTAGATGAGCGTTCGGCAGCATTCTTTGCCTTGGGACAGGGGAAAAAATCAGGATTACCGACTGCTTTAGTCTGTACTTCGGGGACAGCAGCGGCTAATTTTTATCCAGCCGTGATTGAAGCTTCGGAAAGTCGAGTACCTTTGATCGTGCTAACGACCGATCGCCCTCCGGAATTGCGTCGAATCCATGCCGGGCAAACCATTGATCAAGTGAAGCTCTATGGAAATTATCCCACTTGGCAAACTGAATTATGTTTACCGAATGTGGATCATTTAACTTATCTGCGCCAAACGATCGCCTATGGATGGGAACGTGCCTTAAGTCCGATTCCTGGCCCCGTCCATGTTAATATTCCCTTTCGAGAACCCTTAGCGCCTACTCTGCAACTGGATCTAGGTATTCGTGAAGACGAATTCGATCGGGATGGCTTCTTTGGGTTTTTAAATGCCCATTCTCCCTCAGTATCGAGTATCGAAATCGTGCCAGAAGCCGTGAAAACTTGGTGTGATACTTTGCGCTCTTCCCGTAGCATCATTATTGCAGGAGTAGCTGCCCCTCACAAACCAGAAGCTTATGTGGAAGCGATCGCCCATTTAGCCAAAATCCTCAACTTTCCTGTCCTCGCAGAAGGCTTATCCCCCGTTCGCAATTATGCCCATCTGAATCCCTATATTATCTCCACCTACGATCTGATACTCCGCAATCCTGAAATTGCCCAAGAATTATGCCCCGATGTGGTGATTCAAATTGGGGATTTCCCAACCAGTAAAGCATTAAGAACATGGCTCAAGGGATGTAATCCTCGCCAGTGGATTATCGATCCAAGCTATCAGAATCTCGATCCGCTGCACAACAAAACTCAATTTTGGCGCTGTTCTATTGAACAATTATCCCATTTTATGCCAGAGCAACCCTCTGAAGTCAATCCCTATTTAGAGCGCTGGTGTGCCTTAGAGCATTGGGGGCGATCGCACTTAGATCGAATCTTAGATAATATCGATCGTTTATGTGAACCCAAAGCCGCTTGGTTACTTTCTCAAGTTCTACCGGAACAGACTCCTATTTTCATTTCTAACAGTATGCCGGTGCGAGATGTGGAATGGTTTTGGACTCCCAACTCCTTAAAACTGTATCCCTATTTTAATCGTGGAGCCAATGGCATTGATGGGATTCTGTCTACTGCCTTGGGAATTGCCCACCGTCATCAGCAACCCAGCGTTTTACTCACGGGAGATTTAGCCCTCTTGCATGATACTAATGGCTTCCTGGTGCATCGCTATTTCCAAGGTCATTTAACGATTATTGTCATGAACAACAATGGGGGCGGAATTTTTGAGAATTTACCGATTTCCCAATATAATCCCCCCTTTGAAGAATTCTTTGGTACGCCTCAATCGATTAACTTTGCCCACTTATGCCAGACTTACGAGATTGAGCATCATCGAGTGGAAACTTGGGATGGGTTTGAGTATTATGTATCCCGATTACCAGCTCGGGGTATTCGTGTCTTGGAAATTGCCTGCGATCGCCATTTGGATGCTCAATGGCGTAAGCAAATATTCACAGATTTACACCTTCAAGCTTAGGGGAAACTCAAAACCGGGTTTTTTAAATATTGCGATCGCTCTATTCCTCTACAGGCAGTTTAAACTTAGAGTAATTGATCCACCCAATTTCAGATCCTAGACTACACCTGAACGTATACGGGGTCTAAACCATTAGCGTCCCTTCAACGAGATTATGCTCCATCGGAATTCTTCATCTCCCAAGGTTTATCATAATGTGATCGAATTATTAGTCGCTGAAGAGGTTCAAGAACAACTCAAGAAAGTTCCTCATAATTTGCAGCCCTACATTGAGCCAATTGAGGTGGCAACCTATGCTCTCAATCGTTTACCTGCATTGTACGCTTCCAGTGAAGAAGGCCAAAAGCGGCAATTAAAATATGCTCGCCAACAGTTACAGGAGCAAATTACCCTTGCTGTGCGCCAAGGTATTATGGCGGTTCAACGCGATCCGATTAGGAATTCTACCCCCCTTTCTTGGATCGGTGACGATCGCTTGGAAGCAGCTCAACGGGCCTTGGAGGCATTACGATTAGTTTTAAATCGCCCCGATTTGTCTTGGGAGACGTTAGTTCCTATCGTGCGTAAGGCTTTATATAAGGCGGCTCGGAAACAAAAGCACTAATGGATTAGAAAAAAATGGGGAAGAGGCGCAAAAGCGAGATTAGGGTATGGGCGATCGCCTCAGCGATCGCTCCGATTATCGCCCTGGGTCAGACTCAGGTTAAGATCGGTTTGGCTCAAAAGTAGCAAATCATGACTGAACAACAAACGGTTCCTTACGGCTATTATGCGGCGAAGGAAGCCTACAGTACCTTAGACTGGCGACTGGGCAATGTTCTGGAAGAGGTTCCCGTGGCTCCTTCGACCTTTTGGGATCGCCAAATTCAATATAATCAGCTCGATCTGCATCCGATGTCCTGCACTCTATTTGCGGCTGCTGGGGCAATTTCGGATTTAACCGGGTATCGATTTAGTCTGGCTGAGTTTGGGCAACTGATTCAAGAAGCTCGACGCTACGGGTTTTCCGATACTCAGGGATGGTATATTAATCAGGCGGTAGACTTGTTGCGTCGATGGTGGAATAACCGTCGAGAAGCCCTTGTTTCTTATCGAGTCGATATGACCGGCGTGCAACTCGGTTCAGTTCTGGGTAAAGGCTATAGTGTGGTTACCGGTTATCGAGGGAGTGCCCAATATAATGCGGATTTTAATGCCGATGGATTTTTGGATCAAACTTCATTTAGCGATCGCACCTATGGTCATGCAGTGCGGATGACCCAAGACCGCAAAAATCCCGGTTATGCCAGGGTGATGATCGATAATTATTATGGAGTCCAACGGTTTAATAACTATCGTGTCAGAGTTGCCGATATCGGCCCTCTGGTAGAAAACGGTGTGTTTTATTATTCTGGCTATATGTTTGCAACGGAGAAGAAGCGTATGTTTAGAGATGTATTTCCGGATGGTAGAAGTCGATGGTACTATGACGCTTTGGAATGGGCAGTCAAAGAAAACCTGATTAGTGGTTACCAAGATGGAACCTTTCGACCCAATCAATTGGTCACCCGAGCAGAAATGGTGGTGATGCTCAAGCGACTCTATGACAAAATTTCCAGAGAGCAATAGACGCACTGGTCAAAAGCCAAAAGGCAATGGAAGACAACCCAGTTAATCCATGAACCTGATGCTAGTCATTTCTATACCTAGAACCAAAATTCTTAAAATAAGCTGAAGCTAGGGTTTGAAGATCGAACCCTTTTTTGATCCAGAAAGAAATAGTATTATTGCCAACGTTTATCGCGAAAAAAACTACGGAAAGACATTAAAAAAAAACGGGGATCATTGCCAGGATAGGGTTTGCAGTTTTTGAAAAAATCGGTTATGGTGTCAACAATGGAACCCAATTTAGCTAGAGTCTGTAGGACTTAAACCTGTTATGGCAGAAGTCTTGACCAATTGTGAGGAGATATAATGCATATTTTTTGGAGAGCTATTCAAATAACGGGTATAAGTCTGACTACTGTCCTAGTCATAGTGGGCTTACTCCAGTGGGAGAAGTGGGCATGGTCTGCCAGCGACACAAAAACCATGGCCCAACATCAACCCCAAGAAGAAGATCGAGCTTCCAGTTATACAACTTCCAGTAATATAAGTAGTTCAGTAGAGTCTAAACCAACAGCGAATTGGGTAGCTACCAACACCAATCCCCAAACGGGGTCGCTCCTTCCTCCCCATTTACATGAAAACTGGAGTGAGGTAGCGTTAAATCCCTCTAAGGAAACTCAAGTTCGAGACTTGGAATACTGTGTGATTAGCATGGCCCAATTGTCTACAAACAAGTCTCCATTATATGTGCTATCTAGTCCAAGAAAAGATGGGGCGATCGTGGGAGAATTAGAAACCGGAAGATGGCTCAGTATTATGAATGCCACTGACCAATGGTTTGAAATTATTGATCCCACCAAAGGCTGGGTACACCGATCAGATGTTGATAGTAGTTGTAATGAAAAAGTAGAGCGGGTAAACCTAGGGTCACATCAATCTTCAATACGGATTAAAGACCGTATGGTTGGAGTAGGAGTCCACCGCTATATCGTCCATCTGCCCCCTGGAAAAACTTTAAATTTGAAAAACTTAGAAGGGACGATCCCCAGAGTAGTCGATCCTCGTGGGGAACTTTTGACTCAATCCTGGGAGACCTCTGAGGAGGGTTTTCCAGAGTGGATCGTACAGCCGATGGAATCGGCAGACTACACGATCGAAGTGGTCTCCCATGATTCTGAGTTAGAGTATTCCTTCTCGGTGGAAATCACTCCCCTTCAGGAATATGCTCAGATACTCAGTCGTTGATAGACTTGATCCAGGTTTCTCAGATGCTGATGGGGGTCGAAGCAAGCGTTAATCTCTTCTGGAGAAAGGGATTGAGTGACCTGGGGATGTTGACTAATCAGAGTCCGAAAGTCTCCCTCTGGATTATTCCAGACTTGGTGGGCACTTTCTTGGACAATTTTATAGGCTTCTTCGCGCTGTAGACCTTTTTCTACGAGGGCTAAGAGGACTCGTTGGGAGAAGATCACCCCGCCATAAACGTTCATGTTACGCTTCATGTTTTCAGGGTAGACTAAGAGACCTTTCACCAGGTTGATGATTTCACGCATCATAAAGTGAGTCAAAATACAAGCATCTGGGAGAACAACTCGCTCTACGGAACTGTGGGAAATATCGCGCTCGTGCCACAGGGCCACGTTTTCTAAGCTGGCGATCGCATGACCTCGGATAATTCTGGCTAAACCGGTGAGCCGTTCTGAGCGAATGGGGTTGCGTTTATGGGGCATGGCAGAAGACCCTTTTTGCCCTTTGGCAAAGTATTCTTCTACTTCGAGAACATCGGTGCGCTGGAGGTTGCGAATTTCGACGGCAAACCGTTCAATGGAGGCGGTAAGCAGGGCTAGGGTTTGCAGATATTCTGCATGGCGATCGCGGGAAATGACTTGAGTTGAGGCACAATCAGGTTGTAATCCCAACTGTTGACACGCTAACTCTTCTACTTTGGGGTCAATATTGGCATAAGTTCCCACTGCGCCAGAAATTTTACCAACGGCAATTTGGGACTGCAGGCGACAAAGGCGATCGCGGTGACGCAAAACTTCCGCTAACCATCCCGCTAACTTAAAACCAAATGTCATGGGTTCGGCATGAATTCCATGCGATCTCCCCACCATTACCGTATCTCGATGTTGGCCGGCTTGATAGCGAATTACTTGCACCAATTCTTCTACCTGATGTTGGATTAAATCCAAACTAGCCACCATTTGCAGGGCCAAAGCCGTATCCAAGACATCTGAACTGGTTAATCCCAAATGGATATAGCGCCCAGCATCCCCTACATACTCATTGACATTGGTCAAAAAGGCAATCACATCATGACGGACTTCGGCTTCTATTTCCAACACTCTGTTGAGATCGAATTTAGCTTTCGCTTTGATCTCTTCTACAGCCTGGGCTGGAATATAACCCAGTTCAGCTTGCGCTTCGCAGACCGCAATTTCAACTTGTAACCAAGTCTTTAGCTTAAAGTCATCCGTCCAAATTTTGCCCATTTCGGGCAGAGTATAACGCTCAATCACAGCTTGTGTAGCAGAAGTACAACCGACCTATTTTACCCTTGAAGGGCCGTTTGTGATGATCCAGTTGAATGGATGTGCTAACTTTAAGGACAAGATTGATCCATCTGTCAACCTTGTGGCTTTGTTTCTCTTTCTCTACTTCTCCCCAATCCTCTAAATGGTTTGGCAAGCAACGTCTCAATATCTCAAACGCCTTCCCTTACGCCTGGTTTTAGTCGTTCCTTTTGTCGTGCAAATCTGCGCCACAGTCGGATTAGTCGGTTATCTATCCTATCGCACTGGACAGGAAGCGGTACAAGATTTAGCCGATCGATTAATGACGGAAATTGGCGATCGCGTCGATAGTCATTTGCGCGTCCATCTTGAGTTACCCCATCTCATCAATCAAACCAATGCCGAAGCGATTCGTTTAAACATTCTCGATCTCAATTTTCCAAAACTCCTGGAACAGCAATTTTGGCAACAAACTCAAGTCTTTGATTCCGTCACTTTTATCTATTTTGGCAATCCTAGAGGAGGTCTAATTTTTTCAGGACAGGGCGACAATGGTCAGTCGATGATCCGCGTAACTGAAAACTTGGTTAGCGGGAATTATTATAAATATTCCGTCGATAGTAAAGGCGATCGGAAAGAGCTTTTAGAGACCACAACTTATGATGCTAGAGAGCGTCCTTGGTTTAAAGCTGCACAACAGGCTCAAAAACCAGTTTGGAGTGATATTTATCTGTTTATATCGACCCAAAGTTTAGGGTTAACAGCCAGTCAGCCGGTTTATGATAACCAAGGTGACTTTCAAGGCGTTTTAGGCGTTGATTTATCCTTATCTACTATTAGTCAATTCCTGCAAGACTTGAACATTGGTCAATCGGGACAAATTTTTATCATGGAGCGCAATGGAGAATTGGTCGCTTCGTCCAATCCAGAGCAAGTCCTTTTCGTCTCCCAATCTAAAGAACAAATTAGAGCCAAGGAAAGTGAGGATACAATCATAAAAAACACCGCACTTTTTTTGGAAGAGGAATTTGGAAATCTTTACAACATCGATCGACCTCAGAAGCTCGAATTCGATCGAGAAAATAATCCCAAATTTCTACAAGTTTCCCCTCTTAAAGATGCCTATGGCTTGGATTGGCTGATTGTAGTCGTTGTGCCAGAATCTGATTTCATGGGCCAGATTCACGACAATACCAAAAATACAATTTTTTTATGTGCGATCGCTTTACTGGTAGCTGTTATTATTGGGATCTTAACGGCTCGCTGGGTCACCTATCCCATTTTTACCTTAAATCGTTCCGCCCAAGCTCTC
>NZ_CEZBFX010000123.1:0-14084 GCF_982964205.1 Roseofilum sp.
CTGTCGCTTCAGGTATCTATTTCGTTTATGTTTGTATAGCTTAAACTTTAGGGTTCTCATGATATTATTATAACACAAGGAGTCGGGAAAAAGCCGCCCTGGAAGGGCGTTGCTCTAGACCCATCTTTTTGGTAAGGGAACACCCTCTAGGGTAGCAAGTTTAGGAGGAAAAGATTATGGGATGGTTTAATCAGATTGTAGGTGCAGTGAGCGAGCAGGGTGGTTTAGGGCAGATTGGTGGGCTGGTGAATACAGTGCAGCAATTATCCAATGATACGGGGGCAGATGAAGGGCAAATGCGATCGCTGCTTTCTGTGGTGGCAGGCTTTTCGCGATCGGCTCTGCAAGAACAAGGAGAAGACCAAGCCCAAAATCTCCTTGATCAGTATAGCGGACTGGCCGCCAATCCCCTAGCGGTGCAAGCGCTCTTTAGCGTACCCCAACTGCAAAATTTAGTCCAAGTGGCTGCCGAGAAAACCGGTTTACCCGCGAGTACCATTGAATCGGCTTTACCGACGGCTGTCCCCTTAGTCCTAAAAGTCGTGGAAATGGGAGCCAATCAAGCGGAAAAAAATCCCGTTTTGAGCCGGTTACTCGATGCGGATGGTGATGGCGATATCGATATTGCGGATTTAATGCAATTAGCCAGCCGTTATTTATAAATGACGGTAAGAGCGGAAACTTTTGTATAGCAAGGGAAGGGAGAGTTAAGATATTTTCTGTTCCCCGTTCCCTATTCCCTAAAACCACAATTTAGCTGTCCTAACTTAACGCATTCCTTACAGTGAGTAAGGATTCATGATTAAGCATCGACTGTGCGCCCCTTTTGCGGGAAAATCCCTGCCGGACGGACTTGCAGGAAGGCAATAATGAACGCAAATACCATCACCTTTGCCATGCTAGTCGTGGCAAAAAAGGTAAAGAAATCCGCAATGGGTTGAATAGGAGTGGCAATTAAGGCGAGGGTGCCGGAACCGATGAGATAGTTTAAGGTACCAATGGATAAGGCTGCCACTAAGCTACCCACCAATTTACCCACACCTCCGACGACAACCACCATAAAGGCATCAACAATATAATTTTGTCCTGTATTGGGGCCGACAGAACCGAGTAAGCTAATGGCACATCCAGCCACCCCTGCTAACCCAGAACCGAGGGCAAATGTGAGCGCATCAACTTGATGGGTGGGAATGCCTAAGCAGGCGCTCATCGTGCGGTTTTGGGTAACGGCTCGAATGCGTAATCCCCAGGGCGATCGCTGTAAAAATACATAAATTCCGACCACACAGATTGCAGTTAAGGCGATGATAAATAAGCGAGCGTAGGGGAGTTGGAAGTTGAGGATGGGAATCCCCCCACGTAACCAAGAGGGAGCAGTTACATCGACGTTTTGCGCTCCAAACCAGGGTTGAGTGACGGCTAATTTAAAGATATTACCTAGGATAATCCCTGTGGTAAGCGCAATTCCGGCAGATAGAGGTAAGAGGATCGAGAGTGCCCATTTACGCATCTGCTCAAAATTCGGGCGACGGGATACCACCCACCAACCACCAAAAAACAGCAGGCAAAATACCCCTAACCCAATCACCATTTGCCAACTCACACTCCGGACAAACTGTTGTAGAATTAGGCTCACGCCCCAAGTGGCTAACAGGGTTTCTAAGGGGCGGCCATACAAAAACCGGATCACCCCTCGCTCTAGAATAATTCCCATGATTGCGGCGACAACAAAGGCGGCCGGTAGAGCAAAAAAGATATAAACTTCAAAGAATTGATCGCCCATGGCCTTAAAACCATTTTGCACCACAAATGTGGTATAAGCTCCTAGCATCATCAACTCGCCGTGAGCCATATTAATGACACCCATTAAGCCGAAAATAATCGCTAGACCGAGGGCAGCCATGAGCAAAACCGAGCCAATGCTAATGCCGTTAAAAATTCCTTCGAGTAAGAGTTGCACGATTTTCTCCAAATTAATAATAATATTTATACCATTTCTGTCTGATGTTGCGTTTAACAAGTGGGAAAGAGCAACTTGCTTCTCAAAAATCGATTAGTAGCACTCTTAAAAAGAAATGGTATTACAAAAATTTGTAGGGGCGAAATTTTTTTTCGCCCCTACAGATGCCTAACAATTATTCATCATTAATTGTTAATTCTAAATCTTGAACTTGCCTCCTTTGGCTTTATCTGACCAGTCACAGGCAAAGCCTTTGGTTTCGGCTACAAACTGGTTCCAAGGGAGGGGAGAAACCGCAGCATCGGTAGCATTCACAATTTCAAACAGACCATCGTCACGCACTTCTCCGATCCGTACCCACTTGGACAAATGATGGCTATTATTCATCATCACTGGTCCTTCTGGAGCCTCAAAGGTTTGACCATAAGCGGCTTCACGGACAGCATCTAAATTATCAGCCGTTCCGGCTGCCTCTACAGCCTGTTTCCAGATATGGACACCAATATAAGCGGCTTCCATGGGGTCATTGGTAACGCGCTCTGCTCCATATTTGGCCTTGAAGTCAGCGACAAATTTCTCATTGGCTGGATTTTCGACAGTCATGAAGTAATTCCAAGCGGCGTATTGACCCTTGAGATATTCGACCCCGATCGCCTTCACTTCTTCTTCAGCGATACTCACCGACATTACCGGATACTTATCTGGAGTTAGCCCAGCGCCTTGCATCTGCTTAAAGAAGGCGACATTACTATCCCCGTTCAGAGTATTGTAAATTACTCCACCATCGGGCAAAGCTTGGCGAATTTTCGTAATAATGGGGGTCACTTCCGTATTCCCCAAGGGTAAATAATCCTCTCCTACGGTAGTTCCACCTTTGGCAGCCAGTTGCTCTTTAATAATCGTATTGGCGGTGCGGGGGAATACATAATCAGAGCCGACTAAGAAAAATTCTGTACCTTTCTCTGCTAATAACCAGTCTACTGAAGGCTCAATTTGTTGATTCGGAGCGGCTCCTGTGTAGAAAATATTCTTTGAGCATTCCTGGCCTTCATACTGCACAGGATACCAAAGCATATGGTCTTTTTCTTCAAACACTGGTAAAACAGCCTTGCGACTGGCAGAAGTCCAACAGCCAAAAATCGCTACCACTTGGTCTTGATCGATCAACTTTCTGGCTTTTTCAGCGAAAGTGGGCCAGTCAGAAGCGCCATCTTCGACGATCGCCTCGATCTGTTTTCCGAGGACTCCACCCATTTCATTGATATGGTCGATCGCCAATTGGGTCGATTCCACCACACTTTTTTCACTAATCGCCATGGTTCCACTCAGGGAATGCAAAATACCGACTTTAATCGTATTGCTTGCTGCTGGAGTAGTGCTATTACTTTGCTCTACCGGCTCAGATGTTTCATTCGCTGTATCTGTTGGACCCCCACAAGCTTTAAGTAAAATACTCGTGCCTAGAGCAGCAGAACCATAGACGAGAAACTTACGCCGACCAATACGATGTGCCATACCGTTACACTCCTGTTGCCTGAGTTAAGGAAACGTTAAGTAATTTGCCAGAGAAACTATTTTAATCCAGTTGGATCGTTTTTTTGTTACCTAGACTACAGAACGTTTCCCCAACTTGAGGAGAATGTTACTCTAGCTCAACCGTTTCAACGGTTGTTCCCTTGCGATCGAGCATGAGCGACAAAGCATCGACATGGATACCGTGAGTTTTCCAGCTTTCTACCATTGCTGTACCCACCTCAGTCCCTCGATCTGCATTGACGAAAGCAATCAACGTTGGTCCGGCACCACTAATGGCGACTCCCAGAGCGCCAGCTTCTATAGCGGCTTGTTTGACCTCATCATACCCAGGAATTAGGGTTTTACGATAGGGTTGATGAATTCTGTCTTCCATGCCCCTTTTCAACCATTCTGGGTTACCGGTTTCCAGACCTCGCACCAATAGTCCGATATGGCTGATATTAAAGATGGCATCTTGGCGATCGTATCCACTGGGCAAGATCCGGCGTGCGTCTGCGGTGGATAACTCAAAATTGGGAATGGCAACCACTGGAATAATGGTCTCGTGCCAAGGAATATCGCAGATTAACCAACCGCTTTCGTCTTTTGTGGCTAAATGACAGCCCCCTAAGAGGGCGGGCACCACATTATCTGGAAATCCTTCTATGGCGATCGCCAATTCCATCAGTTCGGTTTGGCTTAAGGGACTCTCAGCCAAATGATTAGCGGCTACCAATCCAGCCACAATTGCCGTTGCTGAACTGCCTAACCCCCGCGTCAGAGGGATTTCCATATCAATCTCAATCTTCACCCCTGGGGTCTTTTTTCCCAGGCGATCGTACAACCGCTTAAAGGATTTGTACGCTAAGTTATCAGCATCTGTGGTCAGATGAACCACATCAATTCCCTTCAGGTCAATGTCTAGGGAACCTTCATCAGGAAGGAGCGAAAAGCAAAATTCATTATACAATGTTAGCGCTGCTCCCATACAATCAAAGCCAGGGCCCAAGTTGGCTGCGCTTGCCGGAGTCCTGACTTTCACTGCCTCCACCATATGTAATTACTCCTGTTGTAACAATCAATAAATCCATCCTCCATTAAAGCAAAGGAATGGAGGGATGGGGAGCATGGAGGGATCGGAAGGAGGAGAGTTGTTCGTATTTCATGTTTAATGGCGTTATGTTGATGATTAGCCTGGGTGTATCGGGAATAATTTGGGTAATTTTACTCTGTTTTTGGGGGAACTTTTGGTGGGCAAATCAACGGCTAGAGGCATCAGTTAATGCTGAGGATGAGCCGCAGGTGAGTTATCCTAAAGTGGGCGCGATCGTCCCAGCGCGGAATGAAAGTGAGGTGATTAGTCGGAGTGTGCGATCGCTCGTCGATCAAGATTATCCCGGCCCCTACTCTATTCTGGTTATAGACGACCAAAGCACTGATGATACCAGAATCCAAGCTCAATCCTTTGAGGGCGTGACGGTCATTTCTTCAGAATCTTTACCCTCTGGATGGACAGGGAAGCTCTGGGCGATGGAACAAGGCGTTAAATACTACCAATGCCAATCTTCTCCCCCGGATTATTATCTGTTCACCGACGCTGATATTGAACATTCTCCGGAACACTTAAGCCAATTGGTACACAAAGCCCAACAGGAGGATCTAGAGCTAGTCTCGGTGATGGTCAAATTACACTGTGAAAGTGTTTGGGAACATCTCTTGATTCCCGCTTTTGTCTTCTTTTTCCAGAAACTCTATCCGTTTCCTTGGGTGAATAATCTCCGTAAATATACGGCAGCCGCAGCAGGGGGCTGTATTTTAATTCCGCCAGATGCCCTAACCCGAATTGGCGGATTGGAGCGCCTGCGAGATGCTCTGATTGATGATTGTACTTTGGCTCAAGCGGTGAAGTCTACTGGCTCCGGGCGCATCTGGTTAGGCTTAAGTGAGACAACGTACAGCTTGCGCTCTTACAGCACGTTACAACCGATCTGGGATATGGTTGCTCGAACGGCTTTTACCCAACTCAATTATTCTCCTTGGTTATTGCTGGGAACACTTTTGGGGATGGTGTTGGTCTATATTTTGCCCGTGGTGGGTTGTGTTTGGGGGCTGGTTACTGGTGTTCCCATTCTAACAGCGATCGGCGGGGTGACTTGGGCATTAATGGCGATCTCCTATACCCCTACGGCTAAACTCTATCGCCAATTTCCCTTAGCCGGTTTCGCCCTACCTCTTATCGCTTCACTCTATACTCTCATGACTCTAGATTCGGCTCTACGCCACTGGCAAGGCCGTGGTGGCGCTTGGAAAGGAAGAGTGTATCAATCATAGTGCTTCGCGCTAGCAATGGGTAGATTGTTTCTCATAGAAATGTAGATGGGTTTCAATGCGAAATAATTGGCTATGTCAAGACTTCCAACAACACTTACGTTTCAATCCCTCATAGGGATTTAAGTAGGTTTCAACCCTGGGGAGCCTGCGGATCTCTCAATCTCCAAATTGTTTCAATCCCTCATAGGGATTTAAGTAGGTTTCAACTATCATGTTTAGCGACCAATGGCAGTGTGCGATCGCCACTGTTTCAATCCCTCATAGGGATTTAAGTAGGTTTCAACCCGATCCACTTCCTGGCTGGACTAAGGAAACTGATGGTTATTGGTTTCAATCCCTCATAGGGATTTAAGTAGGTTTCAACCAATCTTTTACCTCAGATAATGCACTAGGGGAAATGAGAAGTTTCAATCCCTCATAGGGATTTAAGTAGGTTTCAACTCTCTTTGCCGTGGGCAATGTTCAGCCTTACGGCAGCACAGTTTCAATCCCTCATAGGGATTTAAGTAGGTTTCAACTGATCAGCAAAGAGATTCAAGAAGCTCAACTGTACAGTTTCAATCCCTCATAGGGATTTAAGTAGGTTTCAACAGGCGCTTCGATCGCCGAGCCAATGTCTTGTTGTTAGTTTCAATCCCTCATAGGGATTTAAGTAGGTTTCAACCTCAAATTAAAGAGCAATTTGGCGATCGCCTCTCTGGTTTCAATCCCTCATAGGGATTTAAGTAGGTTTCAACAGGATTTGCTTCCTGTTAGCCTCGCCAATCCTATAAATTTTCTCGTTTCAATCCCTCATAGGGATTTAAGTAGGTTTCAACGACCCGGAATTGGTGTCATGACTCATAATTGGAGGTTTCAATCCCTCATAGGGATTTAAGTAGGTTTCAACAGTGAAACCGGTTTGAAGTATCTGGCGATTAAAGGTCGCGTTTCAATCCCTCATAGGGATTTAAGTAGGTTTCAACTATCAATTGAATCAGGAGGAAGAATAATAAAAAATAAAATGTTTCAATCCCTCATAGGGATTTAAGTAGGTTTCAACTTTTGATATCTCAGCTTAGGATGTTCTCCTGGGCCCAGTTTCAATCCCTCATAGGGATTTAAGTAGGTTTCAACCATCGGTTTATGCTTGTGTCATCAGTTGAATATTGTTTCAATCCCTCATAGGGATTTAAGTAGGTTTCAACGATACAACATTTGAACCCCCCAAGATAACGGTTAAGCCACTTGTTTCAATCCCTCATAGGGATTTAAGTAGGTTTCAACTCTCCAGATAATTTCCCATTGCCTCGTGAAAAATTTCCGATGTTTCAATCCCTCATAGGGATTTAAGTAGGTTTCAACTCGCCGTAGTTATCACAGTTGTTACTTTCCTGTCCGTTTCAATCCCTCATAGGGATTTAAGTAGGTTTCAACTGGTGGTAAAAGCGATCAAAAATAATATCCATCGCGCGTCTTTGTTTCAATCCCTCATAGGGATTTAAGTAGGTTTCAACTTGGAAGTGGCGAGAGTTAGCGTATTTACCGGAGTAAGTTTCAATCCCTCATAGGGATTTAAGTAGGTTTCAACTTGAAATTCTTGAAAATGCACTAAAAATGAAGGCTGTTTCAATCCCTCATAGGGATTTAAGTAGGTTTCAACCCGGAGTTGGGAGCGGCTTCCCGGCAGCAGCCGCACGTTTCAATCCCTCATAGGGATTTAAGTAGGTTTCAACCATACAGACTCATCAGGATCGTAATGTGGGTCAATGACGATTGTTTCAATCCCTCATAGGGATTTAAGTAGGTTTCAACTGGTCTTAAAATTATTGGCGTGTTTCTCGAACTTCCGTTTCAATCCCTCATAGGGATTTAAGTAGGTTTCAACATTACGATAAACGCATCCATCAGAATCTAAAATCCCTGCCGTTTCAATCCCTCATAGGGATTTAAGTAGGTTTCAACCGGGAACGCTCTAGCGCCAACTTTGCTCTCAGTAAAGCTGTTTCAATCCCTCATAGGGATTTAAGTAGGTTTCAACTAGAACTGCCATTGGAGGATCTGATTTTTCGCATCCTGAAGTTTCAATCCCTCATAGGGATTTAAGTAGGTTTCAACATATAAAGCAAGATTGTATTCTTGGTTCCTTCCTGTTAAGTTTCAATCCCTCATAGGGATTTAAGTAGGTTTCAACCCGAACCCTTCTGGGATTTCGGTTGATTTAGGATTCAGGTTTCAATCCCTCATAGGGATTTAAGTAGGTTTCAACTTGAGCCAATGGGAATATCTGCAAATTTAAGAATCGGTTTCAATCCCTCATAGGGATTTAAGTAGGTTTCAACGAAATCATCCCAGCCCTTGCAGTAGTTGTATTTGGGTTTCAATCCCTCATAGGGATTTAAGTAGGTTTCAACAGTCCACGATTGCGGACAGTGAGTCCACGATTGCGGTTTCAATCCCTCATAGGGATTTAAGTAGGTTTCAACTCGCCCCAGAATTGTCAGATTTGCATGCCATGCATAATGTTTCAATCCCTCATAGGGATTTAAGTAGGTTTCAACAGGATTATTGTGCTGTTAATCATTTGCGTGCTGAATTTGTTTCAATCCCTCATAGGGATTTAAGTAGGTTTCAACAATCTGGATAACATAATCATCAGGTTGATAATGAGAAGGTTTCAATCCCTCATAGGGATTTAAGTAGGTTTCAACCAAGGTCAACAATTTTATCGTTTTTATTAGGATACTGTTTCAATCCCTCATAGGGATTTAAGTAGGTTTCAACATTACTCATTGCACATTACCCATTGCACACCTCAAAAAGAGTTTCAATCCCTCATAGGGATTTAAGTAGGTTTCAACCTGACAGGGATTCGCCCTTGCTAAGTTTGACTACATTAGCCGTTTCAATCCCTCATAGGGATTTAAGTAGGTTTCAACCAGTAAGCATAAGTCACTCATTTCTAAGAAGCTCTTTTTCTAGTTTCAATCCCTCATAGGGATTTAAGTAGGTTTCAACTTTGCTCAATGGGATTCCTTGATGCCACCGAACTCGAGTTTCAATCCCTCATAGGGATTTAAGTAGGTTTCAACAGCTGGCTTCTGAGACCCTTGCCGTATTTAGTTTTCAAGGTTGATTTCCGACGCACACCCCTAATCATAGCTCACTGGAGGCTAAAAAGTAAATGAAAATCGCTCAAACCCTTGTCCTGTCTAGTCCGACGCTGCCTGAAACATTTAAAAGGCTACAAGGAAGACTGGGTAAGGGATACAAGGCTTGTGAGGTCAGAAGCCATTTCCACACCCCCCTAGCGTCGGATTTTAGGGGAAGTTGAAGGGGATTCGCATAGCCTAGGATGTAGCACTAGAGAGACTAGGATTTTTGAGCCACTGTTCACTACTATATTGATGATATCAATGACAAATACCATATGCAGGATTCTGTCTTATTATCCTTATTACAACTCGCCAGTCCCAGCTTACCCGTAGGAGCTTATAGTTATTCTGAAGGTTTAGAAACCCTAGTGGAACAGGGAAAAATCACCGATGAAACTGCTTTAGAGCAATGGTTGAGGGATGGGTTACGATTAGGTTCGATTCGCCTGGATGGAGCGGCGTTAATCCGGGGAGGGGAAGCCATGCAAAAGCGAGATTATGCGATGCTGCGCTATTGGAATCATTGGCTTTTAGCTACTAGAGAAACGGAAGAATTACGACAACAAACCGTGCAAATGGGGCGATCGCTGGGTCTCCTTCTGCAAACGTTAGTACCCGATCTTGCACCTATTCTACAGGAGTTGGGGCCGGAATGGAGTTATCCCCTGGTGTTTGCGATCTCTACCCAATCTTGGCAGATTTCTCCCGCAAATGCACTTTTAGCCTATCTGCAAAGCTGGGTTTCTAACCTCATCACTGCTGGCGTGAAGCTGATTCCCCTCGGTCAAACCACAGGTCAAAAGCTGCTATTTCAGCTTCATCCGCATATTACGGCGATCGTCCCCGAAATTCTGGCTTTAGAAGATGATAACCTTTATAGTTGTAGCTGGGGATTCTCCCTCTATTGCATGGCCCATGAAACCCAATATACTCGACTCTTTAGAAGCTAAATCCGGGTAATGGGTAATGGCTAAACTGTTTTTCTTTTAAACTCACCCTTTCTAAGGGATTTAGTTAAAATAAAAAGTACTTTATTTATGACTCAATTGCGTGTAGGAGTGGCTGGCCCCGTTGGATCGGGGAAAACTGCCCTGGTAAATTTACTGTGTCAAACTTTGCGAGACCGGTATCAAATTGCGGTGGTAACCAATGATATCTATACCCAAGAAGATGCCCAATTTTTAGTCCGATCTGGGGCGTTATCTGGCGATCGCATTATTGGAGTAGAAACCGGAGGTTGTCCCCATACAGCGATTCGAGAAGATGCTTCCATTAATTTAGTGGCGATCGAGCAACTCGAGCAACACTTTACCGACTTAGATCTGCTGTTTGTCGAAAGTGGCGGTGATAATTTAGCGGCTACCTTTAGTCCCGAATTAGTCGATATTACCCTTTATGTAATTGATGTCGCTGCTGGTGATAAAATCCCCCGTAAAGGCGGCCCGGGAATTACGAAATCTGATTTATTAGTGATTAATAAAATCGACCTGGCTCCCTTAGTTGGTGCAGACCTCAATGTCATGGAACGGGATGCAAAAAAAATGCGCGGCGATAAACCCTTTATCTTTACCAACCTTAAAAACCATACCGGATTAGCAGAGGTCATTCAGTTTATTGAGCGCTATTTGTGATTTGTCATTCCTACTCCTCACGGCTCACAAAACCCAAATGATTCGCCACCGGACGTTGACGCAGGGGAATACGGGTGTGAATGGGGGCATTGAGAACCCTGAGATCGGGATCGGCAACCACCAAAGTGGTCGATCCACCGCCATCAAAATTTAACGCCGTCTCTACTCCCCACTCTGCAAACAAAGCTTGCAATTCGGGTAAAGACATTCCCTCACTATAGAACCGTTGACGGCCATCCACGATCGCAATAAAGACCTGAGTTCCCGATGCATCCAATCCGATCGCCGTTCGAGGATAAGCATAATCATAAAACGGCCCGGACATCAGAGGAACCGCGTCCCCATCCCAGATTAGAATAGTGCCCCCAGAAATCCCCTCTTGAGTTTCAGCCGGACAAGTAAAGTCCCCCGGAATGACTGCACGACGGGAGGAGAGGAAGCAGAGAACCGGCCAACCCGCATTCACCGGAGAATATTCGATACCATTGGCGATCGCCTGGCCAGCAATCCGCACGCGATCGCCCGATTCAGGATAAACTTGCCAAGGGGACTTAACCTCAAAAGGATAGAAAAAGCTCCCATTGATCCCCAACTGTACGCCAAATTCCCGTACAAACTCCGAAGTCGTGCGCGCCGCAATATCCATACCATCCGGTTGCGGATCTCCTGGAGTCACCAAGGGTTGCATGGGGGCAACCTTTAAGTCAATTTTGACTTGATGAATGATCGACGGACGGGGCGTTGAGCGAACCAAACGGGTATACGTCACTCCCGGAAACAGTTCCTGTACCTGGGGAGTACGAGCCGGACGCAAGAGTAATAAAATTCCATAAATTCCCCCAGAAATCCCCAGCAAGAACCCAATGGTAATTAACCCAATTTTCCCCAACCATTTAGAGTGCAAAGCCATACGTCGGATCATAGGCGTGGCAAGTTTTTCCCGATTCTAGCGTAAGACCTACTCTCCGAGGTTGAAATTACCTGACAGCAGTCGATTGATGCTTTTTAATTGAAACACCCTGAGATTTTAGGGGAGCTAGGCAGTAGGATAGATCTAAGCTAGGTTAACTAAGAATTATGGGTAATACCTTCGGGCATTTATTTCGGATTACGACGTTTGGGGAATCCCATGGGGGTGGGGTTGGAGTGATTATTGATGGTTGTCCACCGCGCCTAGAGATTTCAGCTCAGGAGATTCAAGTAGAGTTGGATCGCCGTCGGCCGGGACAAAGTAAAATTACGACACCACGCAAGGAAACGGATACCTGTGAGATTCTCTCTGGAGTCTTTGAAGGGAAAACCTTGGGAACACCCATTATGATTTTGGTTCCCAATAAGGATACCCGGCCCCAGGATTATGATGAAATGGCACAAAAATACCGGCCATCCCATGCAGATGCGACCTATGATGCTAAATATGGGATTCGGAATTGGCAAGGTGGGGGGCGCTCGTCGGCGCGGGAAACCATTGGCCGAGTGGCAGCCGGGGCGATCGCCAAAAAAATCCTCAAACAGGCTGCTGGGGTAGAAATTATTGGATATGTGAAACGCATTCAAGATCTAGAGGCGATCGTCGATCCACAAACGGTCACTCTTGAACAAGTAGAAAGTAATATCGTCCGTTGTCCCGATCCCGAAGCCTATGAACGGATGATTGAGCGCATTGAAGCCATTAAACGGGAAGGAGACTCCCTAGGTGGGGTGGTCGAATGTGTAGCTCGTCATGTGCCAAAAGGTCTAGGAATGCCCGTATTTGATAAACTAGAGGCAGATTTGGCTAAAGGGGTGATGTCTTTACCGGCAACAAAAGGATTTGAGATCGGTTCTGGATTTGCCGGAACGCTACTCACCGGGAGTGAACACAATGATGAATTTACCCTAGACAATCAAGGGCAAGTTCGCACCACTACCAATCGTTCCGGAGGTATTCAAGGAGGAATATCCAATGGCGAATCGATTATTCTCCGCGTGGCGTTTAAACCAACCGCCACCATTCGTAAAGAACAACGTACTGTTACTAGAGAAGGGGAAGAAACCCTTCTCGCGGCGAAAGGCCGTCACGATCCTTGCGTTTTACCTAGAGCCGTGCCTATGGTAGAAGCAATGGTGGCCCTGGTTTTATGTGACCACCTCCTACGTCACCAAGGTCAATGCGGAACACTCGATTATGATTAGTCAGCATTCTTCTTCACGTTTTGAGGTTCAATTTTGGGGTGTGCGAGGCAGTATTCCCGCTCCCGGCCCGGAAACAGTGCGCTATGGTGGCAATACCTCCTGCCTAGAAATGCGTATTGGAGAGAGACACTTTATTTTTGATGGCGGAACGGGTTTGCGCGCTCTGGGCGATCGCCTCTCCACAGAATTCCCTCTGGATATTAATCTCTTTTTTACCCATTACCATTGGGATCATATCCAAGGTGTACCGTTTTTCATGCCCTTATTTACTCCAGGCAATCAAATCCATGTTTGGGGGGATGTACCGGATTCGAGTGAGTCCTTAGAAGACCACTTCCATCATGCCATTCTCCATGTGAATTCCCCTGTCCCCTCACCTATACCCAAAGCAGATCTGAAGTTTTCTCAGGTTTCTCCAGGAGACCGGGTTACCCTAGATGATATTGAGATTGAAACGGGACATCTCAATCATCCCAATGGAGCGATGGGCTATCGAATTACTTGGCAAGGACATACGGCGGTTTATTGTACCGATACGGAGCATTATAGCGATCGCCTCGATGAAGATGTCCTCAAATTAGCTCGTGATGCTGATATCCTGATCTACGATGCCATGTATACCGACAACGAATACAGCAACCCTAAATCGCCTAAAGTTGGTTGGGGTCATTCTACCTGGCAAGAAGGGGTTAAAGTAGCCCAAGCCGCAGGGGTGAAAAAGCTGATCATTTTTCACCATGAACCCAATCATGATGATGATACCCTCGACCAAATTGAAGAGGAAGTTCAACATAACTATCCCAATACCATTTTGGCCCGGGAAGGCATGATTTTAAGTCTGATTGAGGCTTAGTCTGCTGAAGGGTCTTCAGGCGGTTTTTCTAAACCTAACCGATCTTTACTTTGTTCTAGTTCTAGCCATAACTTACGAATTTGTTCGTAGGCTTCTAGGGGGAGAATTTTACCCCCAGTTTCCAAGGAACAAATATAGGTAACTTTTTGAGCAAATTCTTGCAAGTTAGCATCAAAAACTAGATATTCTGGCCGGAACTCACCGTAATATCGACTACGAGGATACAAAAATTCAGATGGGTCAACCATAAAGCATGTCCTTAAAAAGCTAAAATTAGACTCACTATAACAAGTGTCTATCTCGATTAAATTCTGGTAAACTTACCCGATCTATATATCCCCATGAGTCTGATGATTTTCGGGAGTATTAACCTAGATTTAGTGGGTGTAGGGTGTAAAGACGGCAATTGTGAAATTAGGCGATCGCGATGGGGTGATTGTGCAGTCCTCAAAAAATTATACAATAATGGACAAAGTGAGACATAT
>NZ_CEZBFX010000124.1:0-4030 GCF_982964205.1 Roseofilum sp.
ATTTCCCTCAAACCCTCTTCCTGTCTCCCTTTGCCACTTTTGTCCTGTACTGAGGTTTTAAACTTATTTTCTCACTCAATTAATCATGTCGAACTCCACTAAAATCCTGGCCTTTGCTGGCAGCACTCGCCAAGAATCTTTTCATAAAAAACTGGTAAAAATCGCTGCTCAAGGAGCGACTGATGCGGGTGCAGAAGTTACGTTTATTGATTTGCGCGATTACCCAATGCCCATTTACGACCAAGACTTACAAGAACAGGAAGGATTTCCAGAGTCCGTTTTAGCCTTGAAGCAGCTCTTTAAATCTCACGACGGTTTGTTAATTGCCTCTCCAGAATACAATAGCTCCATTAGCGGATTATTGAAAAATACCATCGATTGGCTCTCCCGTTCCGAACCCGATGAATTCCCCTTAGCGCTCAGTTGTTTTCGGGGTAAAGTGGCCGCAATTATGAATACCTCCCCTGGAGGATTAGGCGGTTTAAGGGGACTAGTGCATTTACGGGCAATTTTGGAGAATATTGGCGTGATGGTTTTGCCCGATCAAAAGACGATTCCCAATGCATTTGAACAGTTTGATAGTCAAGGACAACTGAAGGAGCAAAGGCAACAGGAGTCGGTACAAGCACTGGGAAAAAAGTTGGCTGAGTTGGCAATGAAATTACAATAGATAACAGTAGGGGCGAACCCTATTGCGCACCTACTTAGGATTTTTTGCGCGTTTTCTTGATGTTTTGTTTAATGGTTTTCTGTAGACTGGGTTCACGTCCAATCTTGGCAATGAGTGCAGAAGAATTAACATCTCGATCGCCCTCATACCCACACTGGGTACAATGATAGATAGGCTTACTGATGTCCATTTCTGGGTCATAGGCTAGGCATTTACAACAGATACGGGATAAGGGTAGGTCAGCAGCGAACTTGATGCGCTGGGTAGACTTGCCAAATTCTTGGGTTTTCTTGTCGATTAAGTCAATCTGTTGACCGATCGCCGCGTCTCGATTACTCTTATTTTGTCCTGTAACGGCCGATGCTTTATTTTTGTCAAATCCGCTCCCGTCTTCTTTCGCTTTGGCTTTTGTCTTCCCTACCATCTTCTGTAGCCCATCCTCTACAGCAATACCCGACGAATAAGTGGTTAAATAGGAAGCAATGCGGTATTGATGCGATCGCCGTCTGCGTTTGGTTTTTTCGTGGATACGTTTAATTTTCTGCTTGCAGCCCTTCACCCCTTGGGAGTCTCCGCACTGTTTCCAGCGCAAGCGTTGGATAGTACTGGCATTTAAATCAACGCCAATATGGGCACATAAATCCTCAACCGTGCGGCAAGTTTTGAGAATATCCGCATCCCCTTCCGAGACATAATCCAATAGATTAGTGTCCGGATGATGAATCCAGAGAATCAGACGACGGTAGAGCTTCTCGTCCAATTTCTGCTGCGCTTTTGCCAGTTGCTCTTGGGACTCTCGATAAAACCGGGGTTTACTGATTTGTTGACTGCGAGTTTCTCCCCCCTCATTCACCCAACTCACCGAGCAATAATTCTCCTCTTTCCATCCCCAATCGATGCCTGCATATCCCCTTGGTTCCACCTTTCGCACTCGTCGGGGCACTTCTTCGCGGGTGAGTTGCACAAAAAAACCGGATGCTTTCTCCACAATTTGCATAATTTTCACCCGACTCTTTCCCCAGCGTTTATCCAATCCAGGTAGGTGGACATCCCCAAAACCGGGGATTTTCAGCAGATTGCTCCCAATAGCACGGACAGCATCAGCCGATTGGGGTTTCTTCCCTCCCGCGTTGGGGTTGGGGTGACGAATGGTGTTCACTGGGGTGTTCGTTCCTTTGAATTTCGGCTTACCTCGGCGTAAGGATTCTTTACTGTAACGGTCTTTGACATATTTATCCCAAGCTCCCCCTAGTTGTTCGAGTAATCCCATCCGATACTTTTGTTGCACGTTGAGGATTAATTTGCGGTCTAAGTCTTTGAGCAAATCGGGGGTAATAATTGTTGGATCTTGTAAATCTCTGGCTCTGGCAAGGATGCCTAAACCTCGTTTGGAGTCCTTCATGGCTGAATTGCTGATTAGACCAGAGTTATGGTCTCGTTGGATAGGACAGGAGTAGCCATATCCCCCAACCCATCCAGAGGCTTTAACCTCGGCGCGGGTAAATACATGATCTTTATCAGCCATTCTCTGGTGACCTGCTTTTGTAGTAGCTGTGGGGTAGGCTTGGCAAGCCGCGACAATCCACCGAGAGCGCCCGTCAAGGACGGGGGAATGGGCGACCCAGGTTTTTGAGAGGTCATCCTTGACTTGGTGACGGACTAGAGTACATTTGGAGACATAAGTTTTAGACACCTTGTCATAGTGCCAATTTTCATCAGCGTTGATCAGTTGCCCTAGGGCAAAATTCCATAGCCGCCTCAAACCTTCCTGGTATTCACGGATGATGGCGATCTGGTCGAATGTAAAATTGGCCTTGAATTCACTAACTTTACAGATCATTAAGCGTGGTTGAAATTTGCGTTTTGGTGGTATAGTAAATCCTAACATCTTACGATGTTCCCTGGTTTCGAGGGATACGGCGGTGTAGCTTCGGCAGCCGCAATCTGCTGGTGAGATCAACCAGCGATTTCTAATAGAGATTCGTTATTTCTGAACCTTGAAAATTGAATATTTGGATTGCCCTTTAATTCACAGCAATCTCTATTAACTTTTGATAGGATTCCGACACAGGGGAGATGTTAAGTTGAAGTGATTCCGAGATAGGCTACAGCCCCGATCCCGATTGACTTCTAACGACTCAACTGCTCAATCGACCGTCGGCCCTTATGCAGTCAGGGTTTCAGCGATTTTGGCAGCATCAAGGTCTCTCATTCAGCCATCTTTTGGGTTCAGTGTCGGAAACTGAGTGTCAAAGCTATGGCTGATAAGGATTCTACAGCAAGCTGTTTCAATCCACAGCAATCTCTATTAGCTTTTGAAACATTTTGCCTGGTGCTATTCCTCGCGGTTCTGTCATGTGTGTTTCAATCCACAGCAATCTCTATTAGCTTTTGAAACTTACCTATTTCCCTCTACGGCCAGAAAATCCGGGAGAGTTTCAATCCACAGCAATCTCTATTAGCTTTTGAAACTCAAATCGCGGGCAAGGCACTTTTTTAATCTCCAAAGTTTCAATCCACAGCAATCTCTATTAGCTTTTGAAACCAAAAAGGACTGATCGCCATCAGTCGCTACCAGCGGTTTCAATCCACAGCAATCTCTATTAGCTTTTGAAACGAATTACATAATCGGATTGACACAACATTAAAATTGTTTCAATCCACAGCAATCTCTATTAGCTTTTGAAACAATTAATCCTCGGTGGCACCGAAAGTATTGTGAGTGGTTTCAATCCACAGCAATCTCTATTAGCTTTTGAAACGAAGTGAAAATAGAACTGCTCCTGCACCAACAAACGGCTCGTTTCAATCCACAGCAATCTCTATTAGCTTTTGAAACGAAAAAACTAACCCGGAACAAGTGACCCCGACAAGGTTTCAATCCACAGCAATCTCTATTAGCTTTTGAAACAATATCTTGGCTGCCGCGAACAAACGCATAGCGATCGTTTCAATCCACAGCAATCTCTATTAGCTTTTGAAACTAACGAGGTTGATTCTAGTGAGCGCGTGGTGATCGGAACGGTTTCAATCCACAGCAATCTCTATTAGCTTTTGAAACATTACCGAAGGTATCAAGAAGTGTTTGGCAGGATGTTTCAATCCACAGCAATCTCTATTAGCTTTTGAAACGGGGACAGAAGGGCCCAAGAAAACAGCAGCCGTCCTTTCGTTTCAATCCACAGCAATCTCTATTAGCTTTTGAAACTTGACGTACCATCTCTCGGCGACAACGAATAGCCCGAAAAGAGTTTCAATCCACAGCAATCTCTATTAGCTTTTGAAACCTCAGGCCGTCTCCTCTGGCGATGAGTCCAGATCTGTTTCAATCCACAGCAATCTCTATTAGCTTTTGAAACC
>NZ_CEZBFX010000124.1:4130-14063 GCF_982964205.1 Roseofilum sp.
ACCTGAACAGAAACTCATCGGTTTCAATCCACAGCAATCTCTATTAGCTGTTGAAACTTGAAACTACTAATGATTAACCTCTTGCATCCATTGTTGATAAACCACCTGCTGTAGAGTTTGACTAAAATCGCGACAAATAGAGATCAAAATCTGCGGGCGTTGATAACCTAGACTAATTAAACGTTTCTTAGCAATTTTGAACAGTTGACAGTCAGTTTTAGCCACAAATTGCAATTGTGAGGGCGAATCATCAAAGAGGTCAAGATAGCCAAAGCTAGAACCAGATAAAATTTCCTTAATGGGGATTAATTGGTCTCCAGAGCGCTTAAAAGAGATCACTGTTCCCGATCCAACAATATAACAAGCGTTCATGACTTTGCCTGCGGGGAGGATGATTTCATTTTCTAAAAACTGTTCTTGGACTAATTCTTGGGAGATTAAAATAAGTTCGTCTAAGCTCAGGCTTTGGAAAAGGGAGAGATTTTGTAAGAGGACAATGGGATTCATAAATTAAGGGGTTTTGTTATTTGAGGTTTGCTCTAGGGTTGAGGAGTCTAAAGACTGCTCAATTAATCGGACGATCGCCATATCTTGAAAATTAGTAACTAAGACCAAAATCCGATGTGCAAAACTCCGATAGCGCTCATCCTGTTCCAAAGGTTGCGCTAAGGCTTCAATCTCCGCAATATCGCCAATTTTTGCGGCTTGATAAATTTGTTCTAAAATATGCTGTGGTGGAATGAGTTGTCCGCAATCGTCACTAACGGCTGAAGCTTCGGAGTCCAGGGGAATTATATCTTCATAAACCCACTCAAGTTTTAAATACCTTTGCAAACAGTGAAATAACTGTTGAAGTTCTACAGGCTTTTGAATGAAATCCTGACAACCAACTTCTAAACTGTTTTCTCGGTCTTTAGCCAAAACACTGGCTGAAGAAGCAATAATAATCGTGTCTTTAAACTGGGACAGGGTACGCAATTTACGCACCATTTCAAATCCATCTAAAACTGGCATGACTAAATCAGTAATGATTAAATCCGGTTGAAAATTAATCGCCTGTTCAAATCCGTCTTCCCCATGTTCTGCCTCTTGACATTCAAATCCTAAGGAGGTTAACACCGTGACTAAGGTTTCGCGGTTGACCGATTTATCGTCTACAATTAATATCTTATAGCGATCGCCCCGATAATCGATTATTTGTCCGATTTGGCTCACTGTATCCGTTTCTACCCATTCCGAAGCAATGGGTAATTCAACCTCAAAGTAAAAGGTACTGCCTTCTCCAGGTTTGCTGATCGCTTGAATTTCACTCCCCATCAAACGGACAATTTTCTGGGAGATGGCTAATCCTAAACCGGTTCCTTCAGCTTGTCGTGTTTTATTCCCCACTTGTTCAAATGGTAAGAAGATTTTACGCACTTGTTCAGCAGTCATGCCTACTCCAGTATCTTGCACAGTAAACCTGAACAATGCTTTATTAGAGTCTGCCAAGGGTAAGGCTTCTACCCTCAGTTCCACACCTCCACTATCGGTAAATTTAATCGCATTCCCTAACAAATTAAGCAAGACTTGACGCAATCGTTTTTCATCTATAGTTACTGATGAGGGCAAGTCTGGATTGAAATCAAAATTGAATGTAATTCCTTTGCTTTCTGCGGGAATTCGAGAGAGTTCAACGACACCAAATAAGAAATAGGCGAGATGGATATCTTGAGGTCTTAATTCTAGTTTACGAGCTTCAATTTTGGAGAGATCGAGAATATCGTTAATTAAATTCAGTAAATGGTGCCCCGATTGTTCAATCACTTCTAAACCACGCTCTTGATACTCAGTATCTTTAGCCTGTTTGAGAATTTGAGTATACCCCAAAATTCCATTTAAGGGTGTGCGTAATTCATGACTCATATTGGCGAGAAATTCGCTTTTAGCTTGGTTGGCAAGTTCTGCTGTTTCTTTTGCTTCGACTAATTGAGCTGTGCGTTCTTTTACTTTTAGTTCGAGGTTAGTGAAGGCTGTTTTTAATTGGTGTGCCATGCGGTTGAATGCAGTAGCTAGGGTTTTTAATTCTACGATCGCACCTTCTGCAACTTGTTGACCTAAATCTCCTTTAGACATCGCTTCTGACGATTGTGCCAGGTCTAGTATGGGTTTGGTAATCCACCGAGAGGTATAAATTCCCAATCCAATGGCGATCGCCAAGGCAACCAAACACAACCCAATCGTGGTGTAAGTATTGGCATTAATTTCTGCGATAAAATCTTTTTCGGGCATGACAATAACAACCAGCCAATCTAACCCCCATCGATCTTGATAGGGCAAGACTTGAACAAAGTGTCGTTTTCCATTGACTTTGAAAATGAGTTTCTCTAATCGATCGATGTAATTTAAATTTCCAAAATGTTGCTCTAAAAACTGAGCAGTCAATTGAGTTAACTGATTTTGACTGTTAATGGCTAATAAGCGTTCTAATGTATTTTCCCGAGCATTAACAGAAAATGGATTTTCTCCGGTGGAATTAGCGACCAATAGACCAGAACGCTCTAAAATAAATGCTTGCCCAGTTTTCCCGATTTTTAACTCGCTGAGGAATTGATTGATATCTAATAAAGCGAAATCTGTGGCCACAACCCCAAGTAATTCGCCCTCTCGATCGTATAGTGGATCTCCAAAGGTTAGGGCCAGCTTGGGACTGGCTAGGTAAGTATAAATCTCACTCCAGACCGATTGATGCTTCGTTGCGGGGGCAATGTACCAATCACGAGTCCGGGGATCGTAGTTGGGTGAAATATTCAGAAGTTGGGTGGGTTGCCCTTGATAATCGGTTGCATAGACATGCAGATTATAACCCGTCGTGCGATCGCTACTCCAAATGTTTAAGCTTTGGTCATCCAGGCGTTGGATTCCATAAAATCCTCTGTTTTCGTTAGCCACTTGAATAAAACTAATTTGCTCAAATAACCTCATCTTTTTGAAAAAGAATTGAGCTAAATTGGGATCGCGTTCTAGACTGATGTGGCCGAGAGCTTTGGCATTCAAAATACTTTGATTGACTAAGTAGGGTTTTTCTAAATAACTATTGAGGTGTTGTTCGATTCTCGCCCCAATTTCTTTATGCAATTGGGTCGCCATATTGCCAATCGCCTTTTGTCCATTGCGGAGGGAGAGCCATCCAGTTAAGCCCACTATGGTACATATTTGTAAGACAAATGGGACAATTAACACTAAGCGCAAATGTAACTTCATAATCAAGAGAAGGTAATTATTGAGTTCATTATCCGTTGCTTCCCTTACTCAGGAGGTATACTTCTATATTAGCTTAGAACTGGAGACTCTAGGGTAATTTCGGTTTCTTCAAGGCTTTGCTTGAGGAAGGCGCTAAAGCGTTTGCAAATTTCCAGAATCATATCGGGTTTTTGGTAAATTAGGTCGAGGAAGCGATCGCTCTCTAATTTGAGTAAAGTACAATCCGTTTCGGCAATCACATCCACCCAAGCAGGATTTTGATTAAACAGTTGCGCTTCTCCAAAATAATCCCCTGAACTTAAGGTGGCGAGGATTTTTTGTCTCCCGCCCATGGTTTTGACAATCTGGGCAGTTCCTGAAGAAAGAATATAGAGATGGTGACGTAGGGAACCTTCGGCTACGATCGCTTCTTGAGAAGCAAAATGTTCTTCGATCAATTCCTGATTAATCAGCAGCAACTCATCCAGACAAAAGTGACGGAAGAGATCGACGCGGGTGAGGATATAGATCCGTTGCAGGGTTGGCTCTTGATGACAGACTTGACCCCTGGCCGGAAATAGGGTTTTTGCTACATCTTGAACAAGGGGATCTGGGGTTTGGATCAGGATCTGGGGAATATCCATCAAGGCTACCATTGCACCGAGTTCTAACCATCGGTCTTGGGACGCAAGGCATTCTAAAATCAGTTTATAGCCTTGGGTTTTCATCCATTGGGCATCGGCATTAATTTCCTGTTCCAGGGATTGACCGCTAGCCCAAGTTTCTAAAAAGGGCAATAGGGGTTGCACAAATCGACGATAGCGCAGGGAGGCAATGGTCTCTACCGCATTGGCCCGATCGCGTAAATTGTGGGAATGAATCACCTGTTTGAGTGCATCTAGGGTTGCGCTACACCCTAGGGTTGACAGGGTATGGAACACCCGCTCTAATACGCGCTTTTGATAATCATCAATGGCGATCGCCAAAAGCTTCCACTGGGGACGGTCTGCAGGAAGGTGCTGCAACCATTCCCAACTGCGGCTAAATTGGTGTAATTCGGGCGCTAAATACTCATAAAGGCGGTCTTCAGCCTGGGGTGTACCCATATATCCCAAGGTGGAGATGGCTGCATTGACGACTTCTGAGTCGGGGGATTCTAGATAATATTCGACCCAGTGCAGAGCTTTTTCTCCAGCATGGGCTAGGGCTTGGGCTGCTTGTTGGCGCACATGGGGATGGCAATCCATTAAAGCTTGGGCTAAATAGGGAAGTAAATTTTCCTCTGGTGCTTTGCCCAAAATTTCAATGGCAGTTGCTCTCATTTGTGGATCGGAGTGACCGAGTTGGGAGGCGACTAACTCCCGAATCTGGGGATTGTTGTGACACTCTAGGGCGGTCAAATATCGTAGTCCTTGCTGCTGTATTTCCAGGGGAGCATGGCGGATCAGGGGTTCGAGCAGAATTAACAGGTCTGGGTTGCAACTGCGAGCAATGATATGGATGAGATTTCGTTGGCTATAGGAGGGCAAATCAACCGCCCAATCCTCTAAATTGGTTGGTAATGAGGTTTTTGAGAGTTGCAGCTCTGCCAGAGTGATCAGGGCGCAAATTTCCGGGTCTCCCATTGCCCAAAATTGCGATCGCTCGGGTTCGGGAACGGGTTGTTGACATAAAATCAACAGTTCTAAGGCGATCGCCCGTGCTAACTGGTCTGTTGAGTCTAACAAGTTTCGGGTGCAAAAGTGTTGATCCTGGGAGGGAATTTGACTCAGAAAGGTAACCACTCCCTGACGCAGTTCGGCATGGGTGTGGGAAAACAGGGTTTTGACTTCTGGTAAAACCTGGCTAGGGTTAGGGAGACGAGTCGCTAATTGTAGTCCTAAAAGCTGGGTTTGGCGATCGCCACTGGTGAGCATATTTTGCACTTCCTCTTGATAGGAAGAAGGGAGCGTAACCCATCCGGTTTTGACTCCATCTAAATTCACCAAGCCTTCCGTTACCATAGTCATTAAGGATTCCAGATAACTGCGACCGGTGAAATAGCTCACCCCACTATGGATAACACTTAAACCGATACCGAGTAAAGTCGTCGTGATTAAGCTTCCTAAGTGTTGGGCACTGAGGAGAATCAGACCGCCTAAAATTTGTCCAATGGGGGAAAATAAACCTTCACTAAGAACCCGAAACCGCCCTAAAATTCGGGGAGGAACAGCATTATAGTTGAGCAATCGCACAGCTTCAGCCATGCCATAATTGAGGGAACGTTGGTTAATATTGGTAAAAACAGCCGAACCTAAACCCGGAGCGAGAAATAAACCGATAAAACTCGCTAAGGTGGTGAGGGGATAAATCAGATTCATGCGTCGCACTCCCATTTTTTGAATTAACCAGGGAGTGACGAGGGACGATAAGCCAAATTCCAATAGACTTAACAAGGCAGCCATTAAGGCAAGGAAACTCGCCAATTGTTGGGCATTGTCTAGGGAGTCGGCGTAGATCGCTGAATATTGATATTCTCCTAACAGGCGCACTAATAAGAGTAAAAACGTATTAGCGGTCAGAAACAGAATAATGGGATAGCGAGAAATCAGTTGGGGAAATTGGCGCAGGGAGTCTTTGAGGGTTTCTACGTGTTTCTGGGGCTGTTGGTGGAGTTCGTTAACTTCAATATCATTTTGGTCGATTTCAATATAGACCATTTCGGCGATCGCCAACCCATATAATCCGGGCAGTGCGATCACCAGTACGGAGGGTTCAATCACCTGAAGGGCAATACTGGCGATCGTATTAGCCAGTAAATAGCCTAAACTCGAGGCTAAATTGAGATAGGATGTATAACGCTTGAGTTCTAAAGTTGTAAAGTAATCGGCTACCAGATTCCAAAAACCAATTTTAATCACCAGCACGCTGACGACTTCAGAAAAAATATAAAAGATAAACAGAATATAGAGTCCAGAATCTAACCATCCCAGAATTCTTAATCCCGACATAAATAGTGCACTTCCCAAAAGGAGCAGTTGCAAGAGACGCTTATGGGAAAATCGACCAATGACTTGGGAAAAAAAGCCAGAGATAGTGATAATAAAAATTGGGGTCAATGTATACAGTAATGGTAGTTTATCCGCCCCTGCGTTAGCTAAAAATAGAGAACGAGCCAGTAAGGACGCTAACCCTTGGGTTCCCACTAGAGTTAAGGCCAGCAGAAGAAAGGCACCCAGTCTTTTCAGTTGATCTTCAGATAAGCCTAGGCGCTTTTTAAGTCGGGATAAAAACATGGGATTGGGAGAACCAAATGTTACGGGTTAATAACAGAGCTATCGCGGATATATTCTATCAGAGAATCTGAGAGTAAATACCCCGTATCGACAATATTTTTCCCTTCAGAAAATAGGGTATATCCGTCTCCTCCTTTGAAGAGAAAACTCGAGGTAGCAACCCGATAAGTTTTATCAAGATCCAGAGGCAGATAAGCCCCATCAACTTGTCGAGTTTGGATACTGAGCATCCGCGAACCCACCGGTAAATCAGATTGCCAATCCAGTTTAAGTCCAGCCACTTGGGGAAAAGAACCATGGAGTTTATCCACTTGACTCACCCCATATTCTAGAAGCTCTTTAATCTGTTTTCCCGTTAAGTCTACTGCAATAATCGTATTGGAAAACGGAAACACTTCTAACACTTCTCCAATGGTGATCTCTCCTGCAGGAATACTCCCTCGAATTCCACCACCATGGGTAATCGCAATTTCGGTTTTTTTATCTGCTGTTTTTGCCAGTAAAGCTTCCCCTAATAGGGTTCCCAGGTTAGTTTCTTCTTGTCGAACATAGGGGCGATCGCCATTGAGTTTAATGGGAGTTTTACCAATTACTTTACTCTTCAGTTGTCGAATCGGTTCAGAAAAAGTTTCTAACAAATCTTGAAGTTCGGTATCATCCGTTATTTCTGTATTCACAGGATGCAGATCCCCTTTCCAGTGTTGTAGATGTCCTTGGCGGTCAAATGTGATATCTAAATCCCCTAGATATTTTCCCCATTCCCAATTGGTAACCACTAAAACCGGCTGACCACTCGGTGTTTTTTCCACGATGGGATAGGGATAAATTGCATCAGGCATATCCCCGATTTTAGTATGGGAATGACCGCCAATAATCACATCAATGCCATCCACTTGACGGGCTAATTCCAGATCTTCAGTGATTCCTAAATGAGTCAGGGCAATAATTTTATTAACTCCTTCCTGATTTAACTCCTCAACTGCTTGTTGAGCTGCTGAGACTGGATCTAAAAACTCAACTCCTTCTCCCACCTCTGCCATGGTTATCGTTTTTGGGGTAGTTAGTCCAAAAAAACCTATTTTTTGCCCATTTTTTTGTAGGATAATCCAGGATTTTACTAATCCCGCAAGAGGGGAAATCACATCTATTTTTAGATTAGCTGAAATAATAGGGAAATTACTGCTTTGAATAAATTTTGCTAGAACCTCCTGACCCCGATCGAATTCATGATTGCCTAGCGTCATGGCATCATATTCTAAGGCATTGTAAAATTTACTATCAGCTTGCCCTTGATAGGTATTAAAATAGAGTGTACCTTGGAATACATCACCTGCATCTAAGAGTAACAGGGGTTGATCCGCACGTTTACTTTCTTCTCTGAGTCTGTCAATCAGGGTTTTGCGTTTACAAATTCCCCCCAATGTGCCATTTTCTCCCATCTCTACCGGTTCTAAATGGGCATGATGATCGTTCGTGTGTAACAGACGGAGTTCAAATGCCGCCGCACTCCAGAACTGATTACTGACTAGTCCGATAATCACCGCTAGAATAATGCCCAGTAGCACTTGTAGACTTCTTTTCCAATAGACTGAAGTTCGAGCCATGGGTTTGTGGTTTTAGAAGTTTCAATAAGGTATTCCCCTTCTAGGATATCTTAATATTGAATGACCCTAAAACTTTGATAAACTAAACTTGAATCAATGACTGGCCTGAGATCCTATGCCCTCTGTCCCCTTTTATATTGTTGACGTTTTTGCCGTTAAACCCTACAGCGGCAATCAATTGGCCGTCATCCTCAATGCTGGAGAGCTGACTACGGAAACCATGCAAACAATCGCCAAAGAAATCAACTTTTCAGAAACTACGTTTATTTTAGGCGATCGCCCCGAAAATGGCGGCTACCGAGTTCGCATCTTTACCCCAGTCCAGGAACTCCCCTTTGCGGGACATCCCACCCTAGGAACCGCCTACATTATCCAGAAAGCAATCATTGGCTCGGCCGTCGATCAAGTCATCTTAAATCTACAAGTAGGACAAATTCGGGTCCATTGGCAAACGGAGGATCAAACCTCAGAAATCTTATGGATGAAGCAAAACCCTCCAGAATTTACTACTACCTATCCGAGAGAAGCCCTTGCCCCTATTCTGAGTTTAGCACCGGAAGATATTGACGATCGCTTCCCTATTCAAACCGTCTCTACCGGCATCCCCTTTATTATCGTTCCCCTGAAAAACCAAGCTGCCCTCCAACAATGTCGAATTGAAAAATCCTTATATTTTGAATTTATAGAAAATAAACCAGCAAAAGAGATTTTTGTATTTTGCCCCGAAACCCATTACCCCGAAAACACCTTTAGCGCCCGCATGTTTGCTGACTCTTTAGGCATTCCCGAAGATCCAGCTACTGGTAGCGCCAATGGCTGTTTTGCCGGTTATTTAGTGGAACAGAATTATTTAGGAACTCAGGATATTGACGTATTAGTAGAACAAGGCTATCAAATTAATCGCCCCTCCCTATTACGCCTGAGAGCCAAACGGAACCAGCAGACCATTTCTGTTGAAGTCGGAGGTCAAGTCATCCCCATTGCTAAAGGGGAATTCTTTCTATAGCCCATCATAACACCCACCACTGTCTACCGTTGAGTGTCCTTGTCACCCCTTGATCTCCGGATTTCTGTATGATACAGAAAGCGAGTTCTATTTATGGTATGAGGCACAAATGAAGGGAACCAAAGCCCTTGAGAATGACATTATTATCGTTGGGGATGCCATTGAAGTTGTCAAAAAGAATTACCTCAATGATTATGAGTTAACTAATGCTCAACGACGTAATATTCAATCTCGCAAGTCTTGGATGAAAGCATGTTCTATTAACCTACTCTATGGCTTCCGTGCTTCTGAGTTCAAAGCCATCCTTAACCTTGATGAGCCAGTAACTAGAGGTGGTTACACCTTCAAGGCACTCCATGACCCGGATAACAATCAAAATATCTTGGTAATTGATGAAGGGTTTTGGGTAACTGATACCAGTGGCAAGAAGCATTGGATTACCACTAAAACGGGCAAACGTATTGCCCGTCCCATGATTCACCCTGATTACCCTGATTTAGTAGAGGTAATGGATGTTAAAAATCCATTAATTAAATTGCCTGAAATGGTTCCAAAGGCAAATAGCACTGCTGAATCCCTTAAGTTCCTTTATTCTCGCTGTATGTCAGAACGCTTAAAAGGATAAAGGATACATCGACCAAGTAAATGGTCAAGGACTTACGCAGACCCATGCCCTACGTCACCTGGCAAACTACCAGGGCAAACTCGCCGGCTTAACCCGTGACCAACGCGCCCTATCACTCGGTCACTCCCAAGCCATGAACGACAAATATGATACCAAATCCGGATAGTATGGGAAAGAGAAAGTCACACTGGCCACCAATGA